>NZ_WWFG01000006.1 GCF_026127265.1 Nostoc sp. KVJ3 | reverse complement strand
GGAGCATAACTGACACTTGGGATCGAGTGGCTTTGGCATACCTTACTCCGCTTCTTCACCGATTGCACGATAGTAAGCTGCGATCGCCGCCTCTTGTTCACTCCGTAAAGTATAGCGCCGAAACGCTTTCTCGCTTTGATGTCCAGTCAGCTTACGGGCATGGCTGGGGTCAACTCCCAATAGCAATAAGTCAGTGGCATAGGTGTGGCGAAAGGAGTGAGGGTGCAAATCCTCAATGTGAGCTATTTCACCAATTTTTTCTACAGCAAAGTAAATGCCGTGATAACTCAAGCGTTCACCTTTGTATGAAGCATGGTGTGAAATCATTAATGGGGAGTCGCTGTTTAACACTTCACTGTTTTCTTCTCGCGATCGCAAATACTCTGCTAAAACTTCCCGACTCTCTTTTCGCAGTGGAACCAAGCGTGGTTCATTCGTTTTGGTGTCTGGTAAAAACAGCAGCTTGCCATCAAATGAGCCAACATTTAGCTGCACAACTTCTCCAGCCCGGAGTCCATGACTGAGAATGTGAACGAGTGCTGTATCTCGTTGCTTTGTTTCTCCCAATAACTCTAATGCTGACCAAACCCGTTCCATCTCTTCTGGGGTTAAACTCTGGGCTGGTGGCAACGGCACTTTTTCCAGTTTTATCCCCAGCGTGGGATTAGTAGCAATAATGTCAGGATACGTGTAGCACATCCATTTGAAAAAGCTTTTGAGTGCCGCAATTCCGGCATTAATGCTGCTTTTTGAAAGCGGTTTACCAACATCAGTCTGTATTTCATCACGGAGATATTCTTTATATAGCGCAAGATGACGTGGACGCAGTTCATGATAGTGCAGCTCACTCCAAGCCAAAAAACGCTTCAGTTCACGTTCATAAAGCTTGCGGCTATTGAGTGCAAGGTTATTGCTGCGTAAAAACTCCAGTACCTTTACCCACCGAATATCCGTAGGTGCAGACGTTTTTGTACTCCAAATTCCTTGAATATTCAATGGATTTTCACCATCAAGAGAGATAAGTTTGATTGCAGGTAAAGAATCTGTGTTGTAGTTCATTGGCTTAACTAACTGCATAATCTGTAAACTGGCGTTTAAAAGGAGAGTGAAATCCAATCACAATATCTTGCTTAGGAATTCCTAAATTTGCCAGTTGTTCAGCAACTTCGTATTCTGTACCATTGTGTTGCAGCCAGACTTTACCATCTTTAATATCAATGTGTAAAAAACAACCATAAACGCGGCGTTGATTTTTCCAACCCACATTCATCAATTGGTAGTGGTCGCGTTCAGTATCAAAGACTATTTGTGTTTCTACATCTGGATCAGGACTACCAATTTCTGCATATTCACGTAGCATTTGTTGCACGATTTGTCGATACTGTGTTAGTTTATCCACTCCACTATCTCCTCTGTTTCTGGGTTATAAACTATTAATTTCAGTTGATGAATGCGGATAATATTTTGTACGAGCCTAATTGTAAAAAATGAACTGTAAGCATCAATTGGTACTGCTAAATACAATGTACGTTCTGGTTCTTGCTCAGAAAGTGCCAGACGGTAGTTAATAAATTGTCCTAATGCTGTATGAAATTCGTAGATTGCTGAAGTTCTGACAAAACTTTTAATCTCTACCGCAATTTTTTCCTCCCCTCTTTGGGCGGCCAAAAGTTTTTCAGCACCCAAATCAATATACATATCCCCCAATTCAAAACTAACTGGCAATGGGTCATGGGTAATTTTCCATCCATTGGCAATTAATCCATGCTTGACTGCATTGTGAAAAACATCTCTTGCTGGCATACCCCATATCTTTCCGAACACCGATTCCCTATTCTAGGGCTTAATTTTTGTAAGCGATCTCAGACTAGCGATCGCAAAAAGGCGGACACTCCACGTCATTGCCCTCATTGTCACTGTAAGGATAAAATGAGCAACTTTGAAAGCATAAGTTGAGCAATTACGTAGCCCAAAGCCTTTATACTACGTCGGAAATTATTTATCGAAAACAGGTTTTGAATATATTCTTACTTCCGAATTGAAAATAATATAGCACGTTCAACACAAAATAAGTAACCCTTATCTTTTATCCGATATAATCTACGATTAAAACTACTTCCCTTGATATACAACACTTCCACCAACATGCGATCGCGGAGAGGGCATGTTGGCAACGGAATAGAACTATTGCGCTGCCGATGAATTTTGGTTATCCCTGGTATCGCTTATAATGCGTAAGTCAAGCAATACACAGGTGAAGTGCTAACTTTTAGTTATAATTAGCCGTAACTTATTATAGGCACAATTAACTATAGCTTTGACTGAGTGCAAAGATAGTTTACAAAAGTTGCTCAGGCGGTTGCCATAATACTGGTTTAGCTAAGAGACAGAGGGGCAGGCTGCACAAGTATGCCTTCGGGAAAACTTTTCTCCCTTGCTTGATGCCTGTCCCTCCTCTAAGATTCGGATTATGGATAATTGCAACCGCCTTGATGCAGAACCGTCTGGGAATACAAATTGTCTGCTTTAATTACAAAAATCATCTACCCGAATATCCCGCCAGACATCAGACACTTGCCAGCCGGAATTGCCCACCGATTGTACTGGAGGATTTTTATTTTCTGGAAGTCCCTTAGAAGTTTTCATTGGCTGTTCTCTCGAAGGCATTGGCTTAAAATTTGTCTGAGTAAATTTGGGAGAAGTTAGGTATAAATAATTTGCACAGAATTAACAAGGTACACCAAATCGATGGGAAATACGAGTCTCTTGTTGAGGAATTTATTAATTGTGTACAAATCTGTTTTCGGGTAGATGTCCAGCATAATTTTTGCACAGATGTAAGTATTAAGCGATCGCTTCTTCATCATGACTGTAGGTTAAGATTGTTTTGCGCTTTTAACTCCTAATAAGCAGATAATAGATGGTTAAGAGTTTTCGCTCATTAGGAACAGCGTTGAGAAACTTATCAGGTGAGAAAGGCACAATCTTAGTAGTAGATGACGAAGCCAGCATCCGCCGGATTTTACAGACGCGGTTAGAAATGATTGGCTACAGTGTAGTTACAGCTAGTGATGGTGAAGAAGCTTTATCAGCTTTTCGTAAAGAAACTCCCGACTTAATCGTTCTGGATGTGATGATGCCAAAGCTGGATGGGTACGGTGTCTGTCAAGAATTACGGAAACAATCAGATGTGCCAATTATCATGCTTACAGCCTTGGGAGATGTAGCAGATCGGATCACTGGGCTGGAATTAGGGGCTGATGATTATATGGCAAAACCTTTCTCTCCCAAGGAATTAGAGTCAAGAATTCGCTCGTTGTTGCGACGAAGAAACGATAGAACAACTACTGCTGCTATTTCTAATTTGGGAGTAATGGTTGTAGACAATCTCAAAATTGATACCAATAAACGACAAGTCTACAAAGCAGGTGAGCGGATTCTATTAACAGGTCTAGAGTACAGCTTACTAGAGTTATTGATGAGCTATCCAGGCAAATCTTTTACCCGTGGAGAAATATTGCAGCAAGTGTGGGGTTATAGTGCAGAACAACATGCAGATACTCGTGTGGTGGATGTGCATATCTCACGTTTGCGCTCGAAGTTAGAAGATGACCCGGAAGATCCAGAATATATACTCACAGCAAGAGGAAGTGGTTACTTTTTTCAACGAGTCGCTCAACTAGAGCATTAATCATCAAACTGCCAAATGTCAGTTGTTTGAGGTTGATGAAGTTCTTTGTCTTAATTGTAGTGTCTTGATAGATAGGTACAGGAAATTAGTACAATTTTTGGATACTGGAGTTTTCAGCAGGAAAAAGATTTGAGCCAAAGTCTACCTATAGCACCAAGCCGGAAACTGAAGATTACGATCCTAACAGTAGGTTCAAGGGGAGACTTGCAACCCTATTGTGCTTTGGCTATTGGCTTGAAACGCGCGGGCATCAGGTAACAATCGCAACACACGAAAACTTTGCATCTTTTGTGAGGCAGTTCGATTTAAAGTTTGCACCAATCGCTGGCAATATGGAAGAGTTTCTGCAATCGAAACAAGGGCAGCGATTGATTGCGGGAGAAAAGTTGAAAAAAGAAGAAGGAGATAAGCTTTTACTTCAACAGTTGGAATCAGCTTGGAGTGCGTGTCAGGGAAGTGAGGTAATTATCTACACGCCGTTAGCTACCTTTGGATATCACATTGCAGAGAAATTAGGCGTATCTTGCTTTTTTGCATCAGTTCTGCCGTTGACTCCACAGGGATGTTTGGGTTTTTGAAATTTGCTCAAACAACTAAAAACCCGCTAAAGAAATTAATCAACTATGGCAGCTACTTGCTAGTAGAGTTTTTGCACTGGCAAAGATATCGTCAACTGCTCAATCACTTCAGAACAGAAACTTTGAAATTGCCACCTTTGCCATATTTGGGCAGACGCTTCAGACGGAAGACTCCAGCAAATCTATCACGAATCCCTGTATTGTACGGGTTTAGTTCGCACGTAATCCCAAACCTCGTGACTGGCCGCATTGGGCGTATGTGACTGGTTTCTGGTTTATTGACCAAGCCTCCGAATACGAGCCACCTATCGAACTAGAGGATTTTCTTGGGCGAAAGCAATTACCTTTGTGTTTTGGGTTCGGCAGCATGACGATGCCCAATCCAGAATATCTCACACATTACATCGTAGAAGCCTTAAAGAAAACACATCAAGGCGGGATTATATTGTCAGGCTGGGGCGACGTTGGAAGAACGGTGAATATAAAAGATTCGCTACGAGTGTTTGTGATCAAGGAAGTTCCGCATGATTGGTTATTTCCTCAAGTACCAGCAGTAGTACATCACGGAGGAGCTAGTACAACGGCAGCAGTGTTACGTGCGGGGACACCATCAGTTACCGTACCCTTTTTTGCAGATCAGCCAGTTTGGGGTGAAAAGTTAACTCGGTTGGGAGTCAGCCCTGCGCCGATACCGTACAAGAAAGTGTCAGATAAAACTTTAGCAGCAGCGATTGAAATCGTATTGGGCGATGAGGTGATGCGGGAGAAAGCACAAGAGTTGGGTGAGAAGATTAGGGGTGAAGATGGTGTGGCGAATGCTGTTGAAGCATTCCATCGGCATTTGGGTTTGATTGGGTAAAATCATTACACCCACAACAGCAGCAAATGTCACAAGTTAAAGTTGATACGGTTGTTTGTATCAACGGCAGTATACTAATGGTTTTTTACACGCCAGGGCATTGCTGGGAATTCCGTATCATCAGCCGCACGGGTGGGATATTCGGGGAACAAAAGATTTATTACACGGCGGAGGCAGCACTGAGAACTGGGTTAGAGTGGTTGCGGGATGAACAGTAATGAGTGCGTATATGCGATCGCCGTTCGCGCTAGCGTCTCCATTAGCTCATGTCCTACTGTAGGCGGTAAGCGTAGCCATGCCGTCAGGCTTATCGGTCTGGTAACTAGATGATATTTTCTAGCCAGTCACTTGGGGATAGGTTCATTGTCAGATTGTTTTAAATTTCTCTTGCTGTAATCAGAGCATAATCATAAATTTTTGGGCTGATTCTTGTTCCTTTACTCATTAAATCATCTAAAATATTCTTGACATTATCAATCAATCCTTGCTCTTTTGCTAAGATAATCACTCCAACTAAACCAATAATTGGCAAGCCTCTACTAATAGCAACTTTTCTCCCAGCTTTTTCATCAATTAAAAGTTGATCTGCTTTTAATTCTTCTGCCAAAATAATTGCCGAACATTCTCCTAAATCCAAGTCGGTTTCTAATTGTAATTGTTCAATGAGTTGGTTATTACTTATAGAAAGAACTTCTAGCCATAAGGCTGATTTTACAGCTAAAACTGCGGGATGATCCCCCGTTGTTAATTCTGCATAGACTTGTTGAGGAATTATTACTCTACCAAAAACAGCCTGAAGCAAGTCTAATTTACCAACTTTAGAAAGTTCACTTAATGGGGTTGTATCTGAGACAACAATCATAGATTATTGCCTTGTAATTTCACTTTTGCTTGATTAACTTCTTGCTGAAATTCCTCTAAAGTCATACTATCATCAAACAGGGATATTTCATGCTTAGACATTAAATCTATTACGTCTAGTCTAGGAATTCCTAGTAATTGACTAGCTTTACCACTGCTAATTTCTCCATATTTAAGTAGAGTCATCACATAAGCTTCTTTGGCTTTAGTTTCTGCTTCTTCTCTAATGGTATTATTAACAGAATGAACGGAAATAGTAAATTCTACTTTAGTCATAATTCCAGAATATTTTCTTTGTAATGTTTCATTTTCAACAGGGTTGATATTATATAATATATCGTTTTTCTATCGGCTAAAGTCGAGTTATTCGGCGATTCCAACTAAGGGGGATTGACGTAAAAACTCTACGAGTCAGTGGGTTGTTCTGGGTGGGTGTTCTGTGTAGTCAGGCTTTGAGCAAGGTCTGATAAGGCTTGAATTCACCTATTATCCGCTTGAAGCGACCGACTGTGGCACTGGTTGAGGCTGTTCCGATGCTGACAACTCGGTTATTGTCAGAGAGCGAATCAACTCTCGAATCACATCAGTTGCAGGTCTACCTGTACTTGCACAATATTTTTCAAGTTTTTCGCTTTCAGCAGATGCAAGATTTATTGTGATTCGTTTGACAGCCCATTTTTTATTCATGACTTGCTCTATTGATCAAATTTAATAAATTATTTAGACTTTAAATGCCAAGTGCAATACTTAACAAATATATAGATGTTAACCACAGCATACTTGCCGTAAAACTATTTTTAGCACATCTTCTCCAGGGTATTTACTTATAATCTAAAACTTCACTGATAAATCATCTATATGAAATTTAAAACATTTGAAACGAGCTTACATTTTTTGTAAATATTGTTAAGCAAAGCGCAATCGAAGTTAGCCAATCAAGAGGCATATAATCAGCAAGTATTGCCAATTGAATTTAGTAAACCTTATCTTCATACAATTGCATCTAATATTCATTTCCTCTTTACCCAAAGGTGAAATTGATTAACTACTCTGGATATTGACTTTGATTCAAGCACTATATTTTACTCTATAATTTAAAGAAACCTTAATGTGTCTAGAAAATTTTCTAGGAGCATTAAGGTTTAATAATTTTGGTTCTTCAGTAGCTGTTATGCCAAATTATTAGTTAGACATCAAAACTAAGCTCGACAATAAAGCTCAAAAGCCCGAATCAGTGCTAAACCCTATAAATAACTAGTAAATAATGTTTATTTTGTTGCCAAGTAAGCGTTTCATGGCTTTTTTGAAGGTAATTTAGCATGATATATTAATTTTTATTCAGTCAGAGTTTAATTTACCGACACAAATCATCAACTCTCAACTCGCGCCACACCTCAGACGGTTGCCACCCGGAGTTACCTACAGAGCGTTGGGGGCGATAGTGTTCAGAAATGTATTCGGATTCGGAAACGTAGTCTTCAATGTACACAGGTGGATTTGGTTCAATTACTGTTTCAGGAATATTTTGGCTCTCAGGAATCTCAATGGGTTCAGTCGGTGGTGGGATTACTTCTGTTTTCTTGCGAACTGGGTTAGGGTTTTTTTTGATGAGTCGTTTCATATCTATAGGAATCATTCGGCTCTCCACAAAGAACGGATATCCCAGAATACAAGAACTTATCAGCGAATCAGAGACATTTTGCTTATTTGTTGTATAGGTGTGGATTGCTTTTTAGGGACAGGAGCAGAGTACGATACCGAATAGCCCGCCGTAGAAATGGATTTAACAATAGCTATGATGGAATGTCACGCTTGAAAACGTGAAACCTCGCGCTTGGCTATCTTGTTGGGGGTAGGGTTGCAGGTTCGTGTTTAAGACAATTAAACTTTAGTTGCGTCAAGGAGTTCAACATTTTCTTGATTCCCCAATACCTGCAACCCCACACCCTCTCATCCAGTTATATCAAGGGTTTGTACTTAACAAGCGTGCCATTCCCTAATGGGGGTGCGATGGCGTACCCCCCGCTCTAAGAGCGATCGCTTGTCTTTCGCCACCAGTTGTAGTACACTTGTATTGATAAAACAGGTAATTCCATAGTATAAAAACCAGAAGAGCAAGTTGAGGTAAGAGATCAATTTAGTAGTTAAACTGACTCCAGAGTCTGAGGCTTTTTACCATCTAGCAAAGCACTAACAGTCATATCACCCATGACATTGATTGCCGTCCGGCAGCGATCTAAAAACCAGTCAACAGTCAGCAGTAAAGCAATGTACTCCTTGGGTAAGCCAACGGAATTGAATACCAGTGTCATTGTTACTAACCCCGCCTCTGGAATTCCAGCAGCGCCAACTGATGCAAAAATCGAAGTTAGAATCACAACTAATTGCTGTCCTAAATTCAAATGTAATCCTAAGACTTGGGAGATAAACAGCGCAGACATGGCTTCGTAAAGGGCTGTACCATCATTATTGAAATTTGTGCCAACTAAAGCGCCTAAAGATGCAGAAAATTCTCTTAAGCCAATTTTAGTTTGTAAAACCTCAAAGGTGATGGGCATTGCTACAGTTGAGGAAGCAGTGGAAAAAGCTGTTAATAAGGCATCAGTTCCACCAGCAAGAAAGTTGAGAGGCTTTACCCAAGAACCGAGTTGGACTCTGGTGATGTAATAAGTAGCTTGTAGTAATAATCCCAAAAGGACTGCTAGAACAAAAGCACCTAATGTTTGAAACGGTGCAAAGCCTTTCTGAGCAATATTTAGACCCCAATCGCATTACAAGCTTTGTCATTGGGGATGGGGTTTTAAACCCCTTTTAGAATGATAATATTGGAATGCATCATGGGTTGTTACAAGTTTGCGCTTATCTGTAGGGATAATTTGAATCTCTTGATTAATCCAACTATGGGACTGCCCTCTGCCTCCTGCCTTCTGCCTTCTTCAACTCTATTTTTGGGTGATTACTCAATTAATCGATCTGGAATCGCATTCGTCATTGCGATTCGCACCTTAGTATATTAGTAGACCTTTCTTGGTAAATCGGGTCATGAAAGAAAATTATTCTACTAATGGCAAAATTCCAGCTAGGATAAAAACGCGCCGGGATTTTTTAACTTACACGCTAGGTGGTACAGTCGCATCAGTAGCGATCGGATACCTATTTCCCAAAGTCAGCCAAAGTCGTGAGATCGGCTTAGAAACCCTTTGCTCGCTGTATCCAAAAAATTCGCGCTGTGAAAATTATCTTCCCGGATCTGAGGCACTGGACAAAGACGGCAAAAAAATTGAAACTAATGCACTATTGACAACCGCAAAGCCTGGAATTCCGATTCTTGTAAAAGGCTTGCCAAACAATAGCGTTGATTATCTGATCATTCAAGACGGGCCAAAGATTGCTGAGTACGCTATCAATCCAACTTGTACCCATTTAGGATGTACAGTTGAGTGGGATCTTGAGAAGAATCACTTTATTTGTCCTTGTCATGGATCTCAATACGATTCTCAGGGTCGAGTCGTTCATGGCCCAGCAAAACGTTCTCTACCATTAATCACGATAGTAGTCAAGCAAAACCAAGTTCGTTTAGTCGATCACAAACCTGCTGTAGATCCTCATTAACCTATCAATCTGAAATTAGATTCCCTAGTAGTCTGCCAAGGCTACTTTGCTGGGTCAAACAGTCGGATATAAGCGCTCCATTTTTCTCCGTGCATCTGTAGTTTGAAAGCGCCAATAGACACTTGTACGTTATCTCCAGACAAAGCTATTTAGAGAAGGCTATGCGGTTTGGAAAAATAAAACTCGTCCCAGTTGATATTTAGGACGAGTATTATTCCAAATCAACTCCCAAAGGGAGCAACGCGATTTTGTGAGGTTGGGCAAAAAAGGTGCGATCGCTAAAAACTAGCTTCAGTACAATATAAATATTTACAACAAGTAAGACCGTATTAACAATAGTGATGTTTTAGAATCTGGATAGAAGCAAAATATTTTCCCTTTAGTCTAAACTCCATATCTGACGAACAGCGCCAAACGGCTTTTGCTAAAGAGAGATCCAAGAAATAAAATGCCTATGTATCGTGCATTGGAAAGTGAATATTTGGGAGGTAGTCAACATCATTCTCTATGTCTTGTGGGAAGCGTGTCGATGGGGATCGTTTAGTATCTTTTGGTATTCAGCGAGCGCCCGGTTGAAAGTATATTTGCTTTTGTAGATTTGACGTGCTTTATCTCCCATCAACTTAACTCTTGTGCTATCACTAGCTAATTCATTGATTAAATCGGCAAGGTGTTGAGGGTTATTAGGAGGGGTATTAATACCACAATCGGAATTTGTTAATAATTGGTCAATATATGAGTTTGCTGAGGAAATAGCAATAATTCCCCTTCCTGCTGCTAACATACCGTAGAGTTTAGAAGGAGCCACTATTGATTCTGCCCCTGCTATTAGGCTGACCAGTGAAAGGTCACAAGCGGTAAGAGAGAGATGGAGTATTTCTCTGGGTTGGTAAGGTAATAAGAGTATGTTTTTTAGTTTATGAGATTGAATTGCTTGCTTTAAAACTTGTGTTTTAGCCCCATCACCAATAAAGACAAACTGAATAGGAGCATTTTTCAGTATATTAGCCGCTTCAGCAATGGTATGTATATCATGCAGTCTACCCAAATTGCCTGAGTATAAAACTGTGAAAACCTTATCAAGATTATACTGTTGAGCAAAATCATTTGCTTGTTTATCACAACCAATAATATCTTCCACTGCCCAATTCTCAATTACTTTAATTTTTGGTTTTAACTCAGGATATTTATTTTCCAAAAAATACTGCATGGAAGTGCTGAGGACTATAATGTTATCAGCATATTTATAACTTAAATAAATTAATTTACTAAAACAAACAACTAAAAAGCTATTTTGCTGAATAATGCCAGACATTACAGCAGATTCTGGAAATATGTCTTGGAGTAAAAAATGATATTTTCCACCGCGAATAATTTTAAAAATAGTACCTAAAAGACCGGAATATGGTGGATTAGAAGCAATTAATAGAGGAGTTGTATGATGTAGTGAAAATATTACATATTTCAAAGCACCTAAAAGAAAAAACATTGAGCTAATCACTTTACTCAAAATACTAGTGCTGGTTGTGATGGGAGAAAATGCACGGTAGATTGTGACTTGATTTGATAATTCAGGTGTAGTATTGTTTGTCTGAGTACCTGTGAATACATTTATTTTATAGCCTTTTTGGGAAAGCCCTTTGGCTAAGTCGGTCATGAGTTGGGCAGTAGCAGCATGGCTAGGGTAGAAATATTGAGTGATTATTGTAATTTCTTCCATGTATTTATTGTGGAATTATCAAAGAGGTAATCCAGATTTTTTACGTCTCAGTTCTATGATTTTGAGTACTATCATAAATTCATACATACCATAGAGTAGACAGAAAATAAGAGCCGTTATTCCTTCTAAAAAACCTAACCGAAGAAAATACATTTGTATAAATCTGACAATGGGACGCAAAAACCAAAGTTTAGCTGCCAATAATCTAAGTTTTAGTTTTCGTTCAGTTCCTAGAGCAGATGCTTTGCCTGTTTCCAGAAATTCTACAGTTTTTTGGGCATCCCAAGAAGAATAGCGATCGTGTCGTTCTAACCAATCTCCAAATCCTTTAGAATTGGCATAATGCTCGTAAGGAATATTAATTCTACCAACTTTACAACCTGAACAAAAGTGTTCCCAAACCCCACCTGTAAAAGTGACTTCTCCTAGCTTTAGTAAACGGGAATGCCAATTAGGATATCCTTGTGTAAGCTTGAGCCATTTACCCCAAAATATATAACGTGCAGGCAGTTCATAAGCATTATATTGCTGATTACTGGCAGAGCATATATGCTGAATTTCTGTTGCTAAATTGGATGGAATAACTTCATCAGCATCTATAAATAATACCCATTCACTATTTAACTTACAATTTTGTAATGTCCAGTTGCGCTGTTCAGCAATTTTGAAAGGTGGAGTTTGAATATGGGTAAAAACTTTGGCTCCTAATGATTCTGCCAACTGTATTGTTCCGTCAGTACTACCTGAGTCTATAACAACAATTTCTTGACACCACTGTAAAGAATCTATACATCGATTAAGATTGCAAACTTCATTCTTAGTAAGAATAACTGCACAAATATCTGAATTCATAGGTAGCTATTCTCTTGTACAATAGAAGTAACCAAGGTTTGTGTGTTCTGCTCGTTTCACTATAAAGCCCTGTGATTGTAAAATTTTCTCTAATTCATCTACATCACCTTTATTTGGATGATATTCTAATGCCATACTTCTAACAGATTGAGTCCAATATAAATCTCCTTGAAATAAATGGAATTCACCCCCTTCAACGTCACATTTTAAAAAATCACAAGTTCCCACACCTTCTATGTATTCATAAATATTAAATTCTTGTATTTGAGGATTTAATTTCAGTAATGATTGTGTCCAATCATCATAAAATCCACCAACTACAGCACATTTAACTTCTAGACGATTTTCGTATAAATTTTGTTTAACATTATGTTTAATAATATTGACAAATTCTGATTGTGCTTCTACTGCATAAACTTGTGCTTGAGGTGCTTCAGCAAGTGCAAATATTGTAAATGCTCCACCATTTGCTCCTAAATCCAGTATGTGTTTTGCATCTTTTAATTTACCTAACTGAACGTAACATAAATGTCCATATATTTCACGTATAACTCCAAAATCAAGATTATTGAAATAAAGTTTTTTTCCGTTAAAATTTATACTAAATGATTCATTTAAACTTTTATCCAATAGTCCTAAACTTTTGGTTTTTATTAAAGTATTGAAATATTTTGTTATTCCTGATATCCAACGTATATATAAAGGTAAAGGTAGAAAATTTTTAACTAGCAATAATTCCTTATAGAAACGATATAAATTACTAAGCATAATGTTTATGTCTAATCTGAATATAATAATTTGCTGTGTGTAGGGAAGTTTTATCAATGGAGAAAAGATTTTCTATCCATGCTCTGGATTTAAATATTAGGGTTTGGATTTTACTGGGAAATTCAATCAATTCCCCAATAGCCTCAGTCCACTCTGATGCAACTCTAGAACGCACCCACCCCACGCCACCTTCAGCTACCTCATCATGTAGCCCTACTTTGTCGGAAATTAAAACCGGACATCCACAGGTTAGAGACTCGACAACGACATTACCAAAATTTTCATGACGGCTGGGCAAGACAAACAAATTAGCAGCAGAGTATATGGCTGGGAGTTTCTTAGGTTCGCAACTTTCTAGAAACATAACTCTGTCTGATAGGTTTGCTGCTTGAAACTGCTGCTTTAGTTTTGCTTTAGTGCCATCATCATCGCCACCGACAAAAATCATCCGCCAGTTGAGATGTTGTAAGGGTGCTAAAGCTTGAGGTAATAAATCTAACCCTTTTTTGTGGTGGAGACGGCCTACATTCAAAAGTATAAAGTCATCTTCACTAAGGTTTTGAGATTTACGCCATATTTTTGCTTCTTCTAAAGCAGGTTGCCAAAACTCAGTGTTTAAGCCGTTGGGAATGATAAAAGATTTTCCCGGTAGTTTTAGCCAAAGACACTCTTGTAATTCTTGGTTGCTAGTGTAGTGGACAGCAGCTGCATTTGTCACATTGAAGCGTTCTTGGCATAAATAATACAGTATTTTTTTAGCTGTTTTTTGCTGCCAGGAGTAAGGACCAAGTGCGCCTCTAGGCGAAACAACATAGGGAACACCTTGATTTTTGGCTGCTTTGCAGGCGGCTCCACTGGTACGCTGCCAAACACCTGTGATATGGATAATGTCAAATTCCCTGGCTCTTGCTGTTACTGCTTGCTCCATACCTGGACAATGAATACCCATTCCTGGTTCTTGCTGAAAATATGTGACTTTGACTCCATTACGGATGACTGTCTGGTTGAGGGGCAATTCTAATTGATTATTTAACCCAGCATTAGAAGTAAACACTTCTACTTCATGACCAAGGGCGGCTAATCCTTCACAAAGTTGGCTAACGCTAAGTACAGGGCCACCGAATTGCCAAGCTGGGGCGTAAACAGGGATGTAGTGTAGAATCTTGAGTTGGTTTTGCATTATTATTACCTAGCTATGCTTTTGTAGATAAAACCCAAGGCTCGTCAGCGCCCAGTAACGACGAACTTGTTTTGCCGGGTCGCCAATTTTTAAATCATGTTCTACTTGGTCGGCATTCAGCTGAAAGCCGTGAGCTTGATTAAGGTGAGTAAAAGCTGCGTGTAAACAGTCTCGTAGAGGGCCGCTTAAATACATTGCATAATCTAAATCAAAGCCTGTTTTCTGACGGTGCAGAGCGTGCTGTAAGGTTGGCGGAATCTGACTAGATAAAAGGGGTTTTTTGTTTTTTTTAGTTGTTCGTTTATGACTCCAAGGAATTTGAATTACTTTTTCCATATAGCGCCTACCTAAATAGGGTATGCGTAATTCTTGCTGATTCGCCATTGTCGCCCAGTCGCTATCTCTTAGTAAGGTATTTTTTAGGTAGCCTTTAATTTCACCAAGAGAAATTAAAGTTTCCACATCAAGATTGAGTTTGCTGTCTGTTTCATCATCCCAATTTGCCACTAGATTGTAAAAATCTGGTGCTACGGGCAAAAAGGCAGATATTTGATTAGGGGTAAAGAAACGCCGCGTTTCTCTTAACATTCTGGAAGGCGAATCTATTTGCTGGAATAAAAGATTTAATCTTTCTTGATAAATAGAATGCTTATGCCAGCCCTTGATATTTTCTATCCAAGGCAGAAGTAGAGACTTCATATCACCTAAATACTTTCCTAGTTGATATAACTTTGCTATGGAAGCAAAATGAGGATAGCCACCATGTAACTCATCCGCACCACAACCACTAAGAACAACGGTTATGCCGTGTTCTAATGAAGCTCTCGAAATAAGATAAGTATTTGTACCATCTGATGAGGGTTGATCCATTGCTGTAAAGCTATCAACTAACCAAGTATTTAGTGTTTCTTGAGATAGGTAGGCTACATAATGTTTGAGCTGGAGTTTCTTTGCAGTCATAGCTGCCAAGTTACTCTCATCTCTAGTAGAGTCTTGTAAATCGAAGGTAAAAGTAGAGAGATGACCTTGCATAACTGGAGCTAACATACTAGCAAGCACTGTACTGTCTATTCCGGCTGACAAAAATAAACCCACAGGAACATCAGCAATAATCTGCTCTTTGAGAGTATGTAGCAAAACTTCGGTATGACTTGTGTCAGTCGGTTCTCTTATGTGATTGTGTGCGTGTTGAGCTAAATTCCAATAACGAATTGGGGTAGATATAGTGGCTAAGTCTGTCCGCAAATCAATATAAGCATAATGAGCAGGGGGAAAAGCTTTAATCGTTTGTCGGATAGTACGTGGCTCTTGAACGCTGCCATATATTAAATACTCATAGATACTCTGTTCGTCCCAGCCTGTTGCTACTAATCCAGACCTCATTAATGCTCGTACTTCCGATGCTAAAGCAATGCCTCCGCCGCGAGTTTGAGCATAGTATAGTGGTTTAATTCCAATGTGATCCCGTGCTACTAACAGGCGTTGTTGAATAGAGTCAAATAATAAAAAAGCAAACATACCGTCTAGGCGTTCCACTATTTGCTCACCCCAGACACGATAACCTAATAACAAAACTTCTGTATCACTATGAGAGATAAACTCTACACCGTGTGCTTTTAATTCTTGGCGTAATTCCAAGAAGTTATAAATTTCCCCATTAAAAATAATCACATTACCCGTTTTTGGATCTACCATAGGCTGGTGCCCCGCAGGACTAAGGTCAAGAATTGCCAGACGAGTATGCAGTAGGTGAATCTGGTTTGCTCCTACAGTTCTTTGCCATGTACCTTGGGAATCAGGGCCTCGATGATGCAGAGCAGCTAATATATTTGATGAATTAAAGTCTTCTCTACCGATATAGCCGTATATACCGCACATATTTTTAAGGATTTGATTGGTAGATTGAACAGCATAACTGTGATTTTGAGCAGAGTTGTTGAGTGATTCTTGAATTCCAATCGATAAAATTTTTCATCTGCTAGATACTTGCAATATTTGGTCGCAAATATTGTGACACCTCCGCTCGAAATTTTCATAGGAAAAATACTCTAATCCTTGGGGTATTACTCCTTTAGGTCGCTTCAACGCTTCTAAAATTCCCGCCTTTACTTCTTCTGGATCATCAGGATTAACAAGAATGCCTAGTAAACCATTTCGTACTGCCTCACGACTGCCATCAACTTTACTCGCAACTACGGGAATACCGCAAGCCATTGCTTCTAAAAAAACAAAGCCAAATCCTTCTCCCTTACTCGGCATTACATAAACATCTGCTAGGCGATAGTGGTCGGCTTTTTTGGCTTCAGAAATAAATCCTGTGAAAATCACTTGTCCCTGAAGATTAAGCGATCGCACTTTCTCTTCTAATCTCTCTCTATCACATCCTTCTCCCACTATTAAGTAGGCTAAATTAGGAATTATTTCGTTCAACTTAGGCAGTAACTCGATTACTGCATCAAACCCCTTATATCGTTCATAAGAGTCCAAACGTCCTAATGTCATTAGAACTATCTTATCTTTGAGTCCATATTGGGAAGTAAGTTCAGAATTTTTATCATCGTGTCCATACTGTTCAAGAGCGATGGCATTTGGCAGTAAAAATTGTTGCACCTTGGGTATATTTGCCCAGGATTGAAAGCGATCCAATGTAATTTGGCTGATAGAGACAACAAAATCTACTGCTGGAAGACAATAGTTGACTATGTTGCTATGAGGCTTCCAGGCTTCGATGCCATAGATTTCTAGGAGTATAGGCGCTTTTGTCCACAGTTTAACTAAGCAGGCAAGCGGCAGCATATAAAGATGACCGCAGACAATTAAATCGAATTTGGGATTGGCTCTGATGGTGTGAAAAATGGCACCAATATAAGCTAACTTACCTTCTATTCCTGATGTAATATATGTTAGTTTTTGGGGCAAAATTTCAATGTGATCGACAAGTTTTTTTCTGGGAATGGCGACCACTTTCTCACAATTGTCGCCACTACAGAGAGAGTTAATAAAGTCTCGGTTGTACTGTGAGATCCCCCCGCGCCCTCCAAAGGCATCTGTCACAAAATAGAGGATTTTCATAATATTCTATAGATAATTTATGACTGACTAACTGACTACTTACTTGGTTTGACCTTTAAAAGATAGTTGGAGACTAAAATATATGAGAAAGACTAGCAAATTTATCAAGATAAAGTCTCGCAGCAATGAATAAGTAACCGTGCTTATTACACCAAGAATTGATGGAGTATAAAGACGCAAGCATACAAAGGAAAAAGAACATAACAAAGCTGATTTAAGTAGAGGTTGTTTGATGAAACTGAGAAAACGTCCTACACAAGTTAACCAACAAGATAGGATTAACGAGGCGAAGAAAACCATCAAATAACCACCTCGCTCAAAGGAGTCAGCCATAAATGTTATTGGCGCAGATGTAAATTCGGTAATATTCACACCGTAATTATCTCGTAATCTTTCTGCTCCATCATCTAGGGGCAATTTTTCTCCCATAACAAATTTTGGTATGAAAATGCTGAAAATTCTTTCAAAGTTCTGGAAGCCAATATATCTTTGGCTATCAACAACACCATCAATCACTAATTGTCCTGTTGGTTCTGTGATCCGGGTTAATAATGCAAATACAGGATCATCATATTCATTCCCTTGAAATTCAATCTTACCTAGCATTACTTGCGAAATAGTGGACAGTCGATCACTAAAATTACCGTTATAAAATCTTTGATCTGCACGAGCATATCCCAAAACAATGGTAAAGGCTAAAAGAAATGGAATTAAAAATAATAAAAGTTTTCTAAGAAGTGAAAACTTTATTTTTCCTCCATAAATGTTCCCTATAAAGAAGAAAATAATTGCGCGAATTACTGGCTCTCTTCCTCCAGTCATACTAGACAATATCACTGTCAAAGATATAGCAAATAGGTAAGGAAAATTTTTCTGTGAAATAAGTGGTACTTCTAGACGAGTTCCTAGAAGAAAGAAAAAGAGATATTGCAAAGTACTGATACCACCAAGAAAGTAAAGCGGTGAATCAGATGAAAGACTTCCTCCTATTACATACCTAGCGTCATAATAACCAAAGATCAAATTAAAAATTGAAGTTAATATAAAAACAATACCTGTAATTATAACTCCACTATGGGTTAACTTATCTGATAATGGTAAAAATAGAATTTCTCTTTCTGGCAAAACCCTAAACTTTACAGCTATTAAACTTCCTATCAAACTAGCCCACATGACCAAGTTAATCAAAATCATGGTAACGATTGTATATTTACCAATTTGATATCCTATTGATGGGAGTATGTAAAAACAGCCTAAAAAGCCAATTACCCAGCAAAAAAATTGGCCTGTCATATGAGCAATAGACAGTAATCGCAATTCTACACTTTTAGATAAAACTGATATGTAAATAATTAAAAATAAAGGAATGAAAGCTAATAAACCTAGAGATAGTTCAGGCAATCCTAGAAAAACACAAACTATCAAAACAATTACATTTATAATAAGAAAAATAGATGCTTTTATATACATTGAAGATTTACATAGCGAAGTAAGTATCAGTCTTATTAGACTACCAAAGGCACTAAAATCTACACTTGTTGATTGTGTAGATTTTCATAGGTGGCGATCGCCCGTTTAGCGTAATTGTTCCAATCTAATCCTGTGCTAGTCTTGCGAATAGATAGAGCTGCCTCTCGTTTAGTTTGGAGGAGTTGGGAATTATTAGCTAGGTTTTTTAAACAGGTGGCGATCGCCTGACTATCTCTTACAGGTACTAAATATCCAGCAGGATACTCTTCTATACCTATGTCTAATTTGACTGGTTGCACACCAGATATTCTTAGTAAATCTTCGCCACCAGTATTAGTTGTACAAATTAAGGGCAAGCCACACGCAAGAGCTTGTAATTGAACCATTGCCATACCTTCTTCAATACTCGCCATCACAAAAACACTACTATTGCGGTAGTAATCCACTAATTTTGCCTGTGGTACATGACCAATCAATTTAATTCGTTCATCTGCTCCTGTTAATAAACGAGAGGTTTCCGTAGCAACTCCACCAACCAACCATAGTTCGCTATTTGGTATATTTGCCTGCATAAAGGCTTGAACTAGATAATGAATGCCCTTACGTACACTTAAAGAACCAGCATAGATAATGCGAAACACGTCATCATGTTTTTTTCCAGGCGAAAAGGTTTTAAGATTCGTACCAAAAGGATTATGGACTAGGCGTTTTTCAGAAAAACCCTGAGCAAGGAAACTACGTTTTACAAACAAGCTTGGCACTGTAACCTTGTCTGTCATTTCATACTCTCGTAATTCCTGAGCTACAATCTCTGGGTGTGTTTCTGCCCAATGCAAACCTAACTGCTGGTATTCTTCCCTCAATAGTTGACATTGCACCTTCATGTGAGAAGAACTACGTTCTAACAAAAAGGGTATCTTATTCCGTTTTGCCCAGTGCAAAGCAGGCTCAGAAAAACTTGACCAGCCGTGTATTAGGGTGCTGCCTTCTAGGTATCTACTTGCTGCTTTAGCAAATAAATTATGGAGTAAGGCTTGGGATTTCATCATCAATTTTTCTTGACCTATCTGGTGGATGGCTTTCCCTAATAAAAGAGTTAAAGGCAAGCTGACTACTTTATCATCTGGTATTCCCCATTTGCGGGTTTTGTATTTAGGATAGTTGGTGATTAAACGATGTAAAACACCTGCTGAATGCAGTTCTCTTGCTAGGTCAAAAGCGTGCCATCTCCCACCAGCCACAATTGAAATTCTCATGCTTTACTTTTTTGCTGAAATTTTTAAACTACTGCGGAATCAAAACTCCCATCATTAAAAGGTAGAGACTCACCTTCTGCACAAATCAGTAATTCAGAACTGATACCTTTTTTTATACCTTGATTGATTAATGCTTGGACAGGCTCCACTCCAATAACTTTTAAGTCGGGATACTTATCAAGGAAGTACTTGACACCACGTCCTGTTCCACACCCTACATCAAGAACAGTAGTTACTTCTAAAAGATCCATAAAGGTCGAAATATACTTTAGAGCAGTATCATGTGCGCTATCTTCACCACCATGTATCTCGTCGTATTGCTCTGCTGTATCCGTATAATATTTGCGTTGTAATTTTACATCTTTTCTTATCATTCAAGCCTCCAAGGGTTTTTTATTAAAGTATTTTTTTCCCTATCACTATAAGTGATGCAGCACATCTTTCCTTGACAGATTCAGAAAGAGGAATATGAGGCATTAATATATTTCCTCCTATAAACAAGAGAGGATACAATATTTGAGAAATTAATCTAGAAGGATGTACAGCAAGAAAAGGAAAATAGTTATGAGAAAGAGTATGAATAGAAGTCAATCCAATATGCTCAAATTCTTTGCGGTGGGAAGCACAACTATAATCAATTTCAGGAATGTTGTAACCACCTAAGCGTTTATCCCTTATTATTTTTCTCATAAAATGTTTACCACAGGGAACTACTGATACAATCCAGCCATTGGGTTTAGTTAGGGAATAAAGTTTATCCCAAATTTGCTGTCGTTGTGAAAGCTCTAAGAAATGTTCTATTACTCCAACATGAAAGCACATATCATAGGACTCAGAACTTTGATAATCAAAAATGTTGGCAACTTCGACACTCGCTTTGATAGGTTGAAATTTACTAACTTCTTCTAAATAATTCTGCGCCCTTGCAACCACGCCATTGGATACATCAATTCCATGAACTTCAAATCCATTCAGGGCTAACTTCGATAGATGAATTCCTCCCCCACACCCTAACTCAAATAAGCGAGCAGGTGATGGTAGTTGTGTAATTTGTAATATTTTTTGCCAAACTCGACCAAGACGCTTAATTTTTCTCAAATCTTCTGCTGAGTAGCAGTGATGTTCATATCCTTCATGGTCTAACTCTTGTTTCCAAGCTTCACTAGCATCATAATAATTTGTGTTCATCATTAAATCCTCCGCTATATAGGTTTCATTTCTAACCTTTTATGAAAGTAAATACATACTGCTGCTTTTAAGGAAAAAGAGACTGTTATACCTAATATAATTCCCAATTCTGACAACCACATTCCTAAAACCAAGACAATTATCAACCGCAAGAATGGTTCTATTGTTTGAATTATTAAATAAGCATTGAAAGCACCTGATAGTTGCAAAGCAGAATGAAACTGCATCGCGGCAGCTTGCCCCACAACAATAACAGCAATCCAAGGAATCATCCACTCGCCACCCTCGAAACTTCTTCCCAAAAGTAACTTCATTAAAGAAGAACCTAATAAGATTCCTCCTATAACCAGAACTAACAAAAGGCATAATAAAACACTGACTGTTTTCATTAGATAACGACGTACTATATCAGGCTGTGTCCAATCTAATTTTGCTGTACTAGCACTAGTTAAGGCATTTGATACCAAGCCGACTGGTAACATGAGTGCAGTGATTCCTGTATAATGACCAAGACTCACCAAGGAACCAAAGATAGAAAAAGCCCATATATCAATTCTTGTGGAGAATGATTCTAGTGAATAAGGCAAAAAAGCATGAAAAAGAGGAGCTAGGGGAGGTCTTTCTTTACAAATTTCTCCTGTAATTATGTGATCTTTTTTAAGCCAGCCCACTCCTAAAGAAATAGTATGGATAGCAATATAAATAAATATTACTGCTTTAACAGATATAAAGTTTGTCAACAGTAAAGCAAATATTAAAAGTAGATAACTACCTTGTAATCCTATTCGCATTAAATATTGTCCATCAATATTACCAGCAGCGACGTAAATTGCAGATAGACAGCCACCGAGGAAATATATGGGGAAATTTGCATTATATATAATACTGAGCCAACGAGCATTTTCTGGAATTTTATCAAAAGCTAGGCTGGCAAATACTCCAACTGGGATAAATATTGCAGAAAGCCAACAAGCATAATATGTAGTTCTACGCCACGCTTCTCTAGGTGAAATTTGTTTTGAGGTAATTAAACCTTTTAGCAACCTGTCCCATTGACAGCTACCTAAAACAAAAATAGTTGATGGAACAAGTATCACTAATGCAAGTAAACCTCTGTCTTCAGCACCTAATGTGCGATTAAGCAATATAGAAGCAGGAAATGAGAGAGCAGACATCAGAATTTCCCAGCCAAGACTACGCGATGCTCCGGGAGTAACTTTGTCTAATATCTTAAAAAGATGTTTAGGCATATCAATTAGCCTTCACAGCATAAGCACGCATAACTCTTGTATAAATTCCTGTTGAAATACCTCCAGTTTCTACAAAATGAATTAGCTTGATTATTTGCCTGATTACACCCCAGATTCCAAATCTAACTACACCTTTTAAAGAGGTTGGTTGCGGTCCATGTTCTTGAAATTGGACATGTCCAAAACTACAGGCTAAAAGTATATGTTTTAAACTGACAGATGTATAAGTTACTTCATGAGTTAAGTCACCATAGACCACACCACCGGAGAGTGGTGAATCACCATTGGGCAGTTGCAAAATCAGACGACCACCAGGAACTAGAGCAGAGTATATAGCATCCAAAAATTTAACTGCTTCATCTTTATTAAAGTGTTCCAATATATCAAAGCCTGTAATTAGAGAAAACTTATTTGGGTTTTGCAATAGATATTCAATCGCATCAGCACAAATAACTTGAGAAAACTGCTGACGAGCAATATTAACTTGTTCTGGACTTATATCTACCCCATATAAGTCAGTAAACCCCTCAATTTGGAGTAAACTGAGAATATTACCAGATCCACAAGCAACATCCAAAACTTTACCGTTTCGAGGAATTTCCTTTAACCAATTACTCATAGCGTATTGCAGGTTTATTATATTCCGGTCATCCTGCTTATAGGGATTGGGATTTAAATCGCGCTGAAATTGCTTATTTGCTGAAACGTAATTATCATAGAGGCGTTGACGATAGTTCATTTATCTACCCACTGTAATATATTTGCATTTGCTTGGATGGCAAGAAAAAATGAGCCGTAGCTAGATAAAATGCTTTCAAGTGGATCTAGATTAATGTAATTTTTATTAATTAACTACTAGATGGTTTTAGCAAGCGGACTAGATTAGCACTAATTAAAAAATCATCTTCATATTTATTAGTATATTTATTACATAATTGCCTGAATATTTCAGAAAACTCAGTTTTAAAGGCTAAAGACTTAGGGTCTAATTGAAGAATTAAATCTTTTATTTGGAAGCCTACTTCTTGAAAAAGTTCACAGTATTCTTTACTACTTAAATGTGAAAATAAATCAAGTTCAACATAACGTCCTCCACTTTGAAAATCTTCATTAGTTTGTAAAAATGAGAGAAAGTATTTCATATATTGTTCAGAATCTAGCAATAAATGGTTAAAACAATTTTGTAAACCACCCCTTCCTGAAAAATGATCGCCGCCAGCACAAAACCACAGAGGCCCATAAGTCGCATATAAAATTCCTCCTGGCTTCAAAACGCGAAATGATTCTTTGAGAACTGATTTTAAATCTTGACAGTGTTCAAAAACTGCATCTGACGCACATAAATCTATTGATTCATCTTTGATGAATGAATGATCTTCCAAAGGAGATTGAGAAAACTCAATTTCAACATTTAATATTTTTTTACAATAATTAGTGATTTCACTCCAAGAATCTTTGAATTCAAATAAGTCAGTTGCGATAATTTTTTTAGGCTTTAACCTTGCCCAAGAAATGACATCCCAGCCAGTTCCAGTTCCTTGAACAAGGATAGTAGCTTCTCTAGTTTTGCACAAAGCTGCTCCCCAAAGACGACGAGTTTCTAAAGGCATTCCACGTCCTGGAAGTACGAGAGATGGCTGAAGAATTTTTAGAGTCTGTGTTGATAAAAATTGACTAGCATATATAGAAAGTAAAGGACGACTAAAAAAATAAAATAGACGCTTAAGTATGCTTGTCTTATGTAATTTATCTTGCTCTAACCAAGAGATATTATAGTAATTTTCCATAATGGTTACTCACAACACAAATCTAATATAGTTTTTAATCGGCTTGTATATGTATTTGTATCTTTTATGATAATTTTCATACCAGTATTTCGCATTTCTTCTCTTTCTGTAGGATTGTTCAATAACCATTTACACTTATTAGCTAAATCTTCTGGTGAGGTGAAGAAACCATAATCAGGATACCCGGCTAAAATTTCTCTATGTTCTTGAGTATCTTCATAAATTCCACATCCACCACAGGCAGCTATTTCAAATGTTCTCATGGTTGATTCATCTTTATTCCGTTTTCTGACAATACCTAGTGATAACTTAGAAAAATAAATAGCTAGCCGGAATTCATGCTCAAAAACTGCTGGTAGCTTTTGCCATTTTTTTAGATTCAGTCTATCCCAAGCTGTACCATAAATTTTTAAGTTTAATCCATTCGATGAAGATATAGCATCCAAAAAAGGAATACGTTCACTATCACCTGTACCTATAAAAGAAATATCTGCTTTAAATAAATCTTGCTCAACTTGAGAAACATTTATCGGCTGGTGACAAAGAAATGGATCATAGGCAAATGGCAAAAAATGCACTTTTTTAACTTCATGTTTAATTAACTCTGACAATATTTTTGTTTTTGTACTTATAACTAAATCATACTTTTTAAGATTAGATAGAAAAAATTCGCTACGATGGTTTGGATTCCACGGATAATCAGTTAAATAATTAACAATCTTTGTACCTATTTTAGAACAGATATCGAACACTTCATTTGTTAAAGGAAAAATTCCTGTTACTAAAACAACTTGTGGACTAAACTCATTTATACAGTTAACTATTTTTTGATTAAATGACCACCATTCTAAAGGACGTTTTCCTGATATTTTAAAAAATATTTTGCCCCATGACTGTTTCATAGATGGAGCGTAGTAATTGCAGCTTGTATTGTTGGTATCAAACAAAATGTTTAACTCTTGAAATGCTCTGGTAAATATAGAACCCAATTGATAACTTTGCGAAGTATTGCCAATAATTATTATTTTATAATTCATAATGAAAATTTATCAGGTTTTGCCAGCCATTCATCGCACCCCAATCCATATAAATCTTTATTTATTAGTGCCATAGAATAGTTATATTCATGCAAAATCACTTGACAATCATTGACTTGATTTTTCCCATGTGTAGCTAGTAATATAATTGGTCTATATTCTTGAAAAAATTTCTCTCCACCCCTCAATACATTTGCTTCAGCACCCTCAACATCTATTTTAACTAAGCTAACTGGATTATTTAAATTATCTAACGAATCTAAAGTATTCATAGAAACTTCTAAATCTCCCTTATCTGTCAAATATCCTTGTGCGTGTAAGTGAGAAGTAGCAAACTTCATTTTCCCTATTTTGTCACTGACTGCTGCTGAAATAATCTCAATATTATCTATTTTATTCAACCGTATATGCTGACGAATAAACTCAATATTTCTAGGTAATGGTTCAAAAGATATTACTTTACCTGTTGCTCCAACTAAACGGCTCAACAAGATGCTAAAAAAACCCACATTTGCACCAATATCTAAAACAGTAGTGCCTTCAAGCGATAACTCAGTCAGTAGCTTCTGCTTATCTTCTTCATACGAGCCTAGCCACATTCCATGTACTCCACTTCCTACAATCCACTTCATTCCTTTTGCTGGGCCTTGCAGGATAGGAAGTATAGATTTTGTAGGTAATAAAGATAAAGGAAGACGAAGAAACTTCCCAATTGGATTGTTTGAGCGAATATTACTAAACTTAAATGCAATCATAATATTACCTACGCAATTAATTGAACGTAAACACTTGTAGCTAGGTTACTTGGATGAGGTAATGATTTTAATTCTCTACATCGTAACTTAGGCTGCACAATTGCCTGAGAAATTATTTCCGCTAATTGTAGAGTATCAATACATGAAAAAATCCAACCATGCTTAATATTTTTTATCAAATCCTTTGCACAACCAACCTGATCACTTATAATAACTCTCAAACCAAACTGAAGGGCTTCATTAACAACTAATCCCCAGGTTTCTCCATTCTGGGAGGGGAGAATTAGTGTATCTGCCATTGCATAATATTCACCTAATTCCGACTGATTTTTAAAGCCAACAAAAATTGTTCTTTCACCTAGCTGTAATTTTACTCTTCCTTCAAATTCCTCTCTTAATTCCCCATCTCCCACAGCAAAAAACCAAGTCTTTTCTTTTTCCACTGATGATAGTTTTTCTAAGGCATCAGGAATTATTAAAGGATTTTTTGCTGGAAACATCTTGCCACAATAGATCAAAACATGGTCTTGTTCTCTAATACCTGCGTTAGCTCGTAAAGTTTCTCTCTGTGGTAGCCAAAAGTCCACCTGTTTTTGAAAAAAGTCTGTATCAATGGCGTAGTGAGCTAACGTCATACAACTCTTACTTACTCCCATCCGCAAATAATGATTTATAGAATTTGTTCCAATCGGGAAAAAATGAGTAAATTGACGATAGTAAAAAGATAAGAATAGCTGACGTATTTTATCCTTGATATAAGAACGTGATAATGCCTCATTTGTTGTTTCAGCTCTCAGCATTAACTTGTGTCCAGTTAGACCTAACAGCAAAGTGCTAACAGTAATGAAAGTAGGTGAATAAGCGAAAATCAATATAGCATCAGGTTGATAGCGATTAATTGCAGCAACAGCTTTAGTAGCTAATTTAATACCTTGTATTCCTCTTAAACCTTTCAGCGAACTTGTAGAGATGAATTCGTGTTCAAAACCTGCGGTTGGTTGGCAATCCCATTTGAATACTACGCCAAAGTTAGGATCTTCACTCGGTATTACACCATGATTACAGCCAAAAAATACTTTTACTTCTAAATCTTGTTGCTGTGCTAACTCACGAAATACAGGTGCAAAATACTGAACTGGATGAGTAACGAGAATTGCAAGTTTTATTAACATTTTAATTACTTTATCCAGTATATTTTAGGGATTCTAAATTACTTTTACAAAATATTAAGTAGCTTAGAAGTTAAAATATGGTGTACGTTGAACACCATTCGGATATTTCAAAAATCGAACAGAAATCCTCTATGAATTTTCAAACTTATGATTAAATTTCTAAATGAACCACGTTAACTTCATATTTCGCTCATAACTCTACCAACCTAAATCTTGAATCACCTCAGAGAAAACACTGGTTTATCCAAATTACTAACCATTTAAAACAGGTGCAATCCAGTGATTCTACTTAAATTCGACTTCACCTTATTTTTGTTCCCAGAATTATTCTCTCCAGACTCTGTATGAGAATAATAAGAAGTATAGTCATTGTTACCAGTAGCCATACAATTTACTACCATTCCCAACACAGGGACACGCGAATGCTCCAGTAGTGCCTTTGTAGTCTTAGCCGCAGCAGAATTAACTACACCAGGACGTACAACTAGCAACATTCCATCTGCCATTTTGCCTACTATCGAGGCATCAGCTAAAATATTTAAAGGTGGAGTGTCAATAATCACGCAATCATAATCTTGGGCTGCTTGTTTCAATAACCCATTCATACGCTGTGAGTCCAATAGTGCAGCAGGGTTAGGCGGTATGGTGCCAGAAGTGAGCAATTCTAGATTAATCACCACTTCCTTAGCAGCTTCTGCTAAGGAAGTCTGCCCCACTAAAACATTACTTAACCCCATCAAGTTAGGTTGTTGCCACATTTTGTGTTGATGGGGATGGCGCATATCTGCATCAATCAATAGCACTCGCCTTCCCATTTGGGCAGTTGCTACCGCCAAATTAGCTGCAATAAAAGATTTACCCTCATTGATCACAGAACTGCTAACCACAATTACCTTCAGTTCCTTATCAGAAAAACTGAAACCCAGGTTGATTTGAAGCATTTCAAAGGCTGCATTAACTGATGAATAAGGGTTATTTAGTACCGGTAATTCGGTTATATTCTCACCACGAGCCAGTCTAGCTTTTTGATCAAAAACCGGAATTTTTCCTAACAAGGGATAGTCCAAAAAATGTTGGGCTTCCTCTGCTGTCTTCACAGATTTGTCTCCAGCTTCTAGCAATAAAGCTACTCCAATAGCGAAGAAAAATCCTAAAAATCCCCCTAGTGCCAAATTCAAGCTAATACGAGGAGAAATTCTCTTCTTTGGAACTAAAGCATTAGAAACAATCGTGGCATTGCCTACATTTTGGTTCTCTAATACTTGAACTTCTTGCAATCGTTTGAGCATTTGTTCGTAGGTTGTTTGTGCTACCTCTAGCTGTCGTTTTACCTCTAGTTGTTCTTGTTCCAGTTTGGGTAAGCTTCTGAGACGTGCTTGATAAAGTAGAAATGCCTTCATCAACACACTAACTTGATTCTTCAATCCCAACTTTTCTACTTCCACTTGCACCAAATTAGCAGTTAGAGTCTGCTTGAGTTCTCCTATTTGTAAATCTTGCTCTGGGATAGGCTCTGAACTACCCAGAGTTTGGCTTACTCTTCCTTTTAGCTGCTCTTTGAGAGCTTGTTCTTTACTTAACAAATTAGTAATGACTGGGTGTTCATCGGTAAATCGTGATCTCTCCACAGTCAACTGATCTTGAACCTTCTGGTATTCTGATAGCACTTGCTGTACTGCTCTAGATTGACTTAAGCTACTAAGTGCCATAGCTTGCTGTGTGTTTAATGCCAATTGATTTTGCAAAGCACCAGAACGGCTTCTAGCATCTACCAACCGCGCACGGAGTTCGGTTATTTGGCTGGATAATTCATTCAGCCTCTTAACTCCTTCTTTAGCTTCTTCTTCTAAGGAAACAACCTCATATTTTTCTTTAAACCGACGCAGTGCTGCTTCCTCTTCTGTAACCTTTGCCTCAACCAGGGGTAATTGCTTGTTTAAAAATTCCCGTGCTGCTCTAGCTTCAGAACGGTTAATCCGAACATTGTTTGCTAGATAAGCACTCATCAATCTATTGATGATAGCTGTGGCTTCTTGAGGATTAGTACTACGGTAAGAAAGTTGTAAAATATCCGTCCCTCGAACACTTTTGATTTTCAAGTTATGCAGAAAATCGTCTATTTCTAAAGGTTGTCCTAGTTTATCCTTCAGTTGCAATTCAGCAATAGTTTTTTTAGTCAGAGGGTAGGAGCGAATAATTTCCGCTTCAGTTTCCAAAGGGTTAGAGACATTTGTCACTCCACTAAGTTGTCCAAGCTGCTCATTTACACCTGTCAGGGAAGAAACGCCACTTTGCTTATTAAAAAGCAGTTTACCCTCGGCTTCATAAATTGGTTTTTCACTAAAAGTAACTACCCCTGTCACTCCAAAGACCGACCCTATAATGATTAGTATCAGGAACCAACGTCTTTTTACAGTCAGCCAATACTGTTGAAAATTAATCAGGTCTTGATTGTTTTGATCGGAAAGCATAGTTTAGTTAATACTCTAATTGATACTGTTAAGGATTTAGTTTACTTCTTTGTACTGATATTAGAGCAGGGATATACATAAACTTATCCAGTATTCTCTGAAATTAGTCCATGCTGATTGCAACTGCGTCTGGAGAATATATAAAGATTTAGTCAAATGTTATCAAGGTTTTCCCAAAATAACACTACGTATTTTTACGGTTTTTTCTCCTTAATTATTTTTAACGCATTATTTTCTATTCGCTTTGTAAATTGTTTTTGAAAAAATATCAGTAGTCTTGTAGAGTGTGTTACTTCTTTACCTCGAAAATTAACAAATAAAGCCCTAGTTGTCTCAACATCACCTTACCAAAGTAGAGTTTTAGCTTTTTTAAGCCGCTTGAACGAGCGGCCAACGTTATAAAGATTTTCTTTAAGATGATACCAGTTTAAGATTTACCAGCGTTCTTGAACTATGCCAAACTCTTGGACTAAATTCCAAACTCCATTATTTTAAAATAATCTCTTTAAATACAATTCTAATATTTACGTAATTACCACATGGTTAGATAGCTAAAATCAAGGTTAGAAATAAAAAGTTAATAAAGAATGCGATCCTTCGATTAAACTCACACAAAGTTTATTTGTTTAGTTATTAAAACCAAGCTTTTGTCTTCGATTGCTCATCATATAGTTTCCTAACGGGCTTTGAATTATTTTAAAATCTTGAAATTTGAAATCGTAACCTTTCATGCTCTCCCTAGCTCTCAACGAGAAATCAAGAGTTCCGATTTGCCGGTGGAGGAGTGAATAATTACTTGAAATCTTGAAATCTGATGCTAAAAGTTTCAGGATAATCATTGCTTACATCTGATTCTGTTATGTCTCTGCTGTAATCTTTCTAATCTTTAGTAATCTATGCAAATGAATACTACTCTTGCTGTTGGCAAAAAAAAACAGAAGTTATATCAAACAGACAAGATCCTTTGTATATTACTGCTATTAGGGGATATTGTGGGTTTATTGTTAAGTTTGTCTCTCTGTTTATGGTTACAATTGCGTCAAAATCTGAATAGTTTTGACCCTTTAAATTATTTATTTATTTTCCTAGTTCTCGCAGGGCTGTATTTAGCAGATACTTACCATCCAGATACCCAAATAGCAGGGTTACGCGCTCCATCCCGCATTTTGATTAGTAGTGTTGTTGTTGGTAGCATTATTGCATCTCTCATTTACTTTACTGGTGTTTGGGGGAAAGATATGGTCTTTAAACGAGGAATTTTGCTCTCAAGCTTAGGCATATTTACCGTCTGGGCTATGGCATCAAGAATATGGGCAGTCAAGTGGGTGCGATCGCAAGCTCAACACAGTCGTTGGCTAATTTTGGGCGCAGATAAAAAAGCCATTCTATTTGGCAAAACTTTTCTAGAATGCAGTTCATTAGGACAGTTGGTTGTTCTAATAACATCACAGCAGAAGATCAATGAGTTAGCAAAAAGTAATCGAGTTTCTGCGGGGAGCCTCAATGACTTACCCCAATGGAGCCAACAAGCTTGGTCAGGGGTAGTAGTAACAAGCCCGATGGAATTATCGGATGCACAGACACAGCAGTTGATGCAGTTACGTTTATCTGGTGTCTCCATCTATGGGATTCCTGATATTTGTGAAACCTTATGGTACAAACTTCCCTCATTTCTGCTTCAAGATAACTGGCTGGCTTTTGGTGCTGGTTTTAATTTAGCCTCTGACAGCATTAGTCAAAAGCTGAAGCGGTTATTAGATATTATTCTGGCATGGTCATTATTTCTGTTTTTCTCTCCACTGATGTTGCTAGTAGTACTGGCAATTAAGTTAGATAGTCCAGGCTCAGTGTTCTACACACAGATACGGACTGGTTTGGAAGGAAAGCCTTTTAGAGTTTACAAATTTCGTTCCATGTATCAGGATGCCGAAAAACGGGGAGCGCAGTGGGCCAACGAAAGAGATCCTCGGATTACCACAGTAGGACGCTGGTTACGCCTAACTAGAATCGATGAACTACCACAGATTTTAAACGTTCTTTGGGGAGAAATGAGCCTCATTGGCCCCCGTCCAGAACGACCAGAATTTGATATCAAGCTGCGACAAGAAATTCCCTACTATGACTTACGTTATGTCGTTAAACCGGGAATCACAGGCTGGGCACAGGTTATGTACCCCTATGGTGCATCAGTAGAGGATGCTTACGAGAAATTAGCTTACGACCTCTACTACATCAAAAATTATTCCCTAGCTTTGGATTTAGCGATCGTCTTTAAAACCATTCGAGTAGTATTACTAGGTAAAGGCAGATGAATAAAAAAGTCTTAGTCACTGGTGGAGCAGGATACATTGGCTCCCATGTAGTTCGTCAATTGGGCGAGGCTGGTTACGATGTTGTGGTGTATGACAACTGTTCTACAGGTTCACCCCAAGCAGTATTGCATGGTGAGTTAATTATTGGTGATTTAAAAGATTCAGAATCTCTTTGGCAGGTATTTTCTCAACATCAATTTGCGGCAGTGTTACACTTTGCTGCCAGTCTGAATGTATCCGAATCTGTTTCTCATCCTTTAGACTATTACGCTAACAATACTCGCAACACGCTAAATTTACTCCGTTGTTGCAACAACATGGGTGTGAAGCAAATTATCTTTTCCAGTACAGCAGCTGTCTATGGACAACCAGAAACCACTCCTGTGAGCGAATCTACACCAACTGAACCGATTAACCCCTATGGGCGATCAAAACTTTCTTGTGAATGGCTGATTCGTGACTATGCAAACGCTTCTGATTTCCGTTACGTAATTTTACGATACTTTAATGTTGCCGGAGCAGAACCTGGTAGGCGATTGGGGCAGGTGTCAAAAGAAGTATCTCATTTAATTGGAGCTACCTGTAATGCTGCACTCAAACGCAGGCTAGGAGTACAAATTTTTGGTACGGATTTTCCAACACCCGATGGAACGGCAATTAGAGACTATATTCATGTTGAAGACCTAGCAACAGCACATCTGGATGCTTTGGCTTATCTGGAGCAAGGTAACGAAAGCCAAATTCTCAATTGTGGTTATGGGCAAGGTTACAGTGTCCGTCAAGTTATCGAACGGGTTAAGCTTATTTCTGGGGTAGATTTTCCGGTCATTGAAACAGAACGTCGCCCTGGCGATCCTGCTTGTGTGATAGCTAGTGCTGATAAAATCCGTAAATTCCTGGGCTGGCAACCAAAATATAATGACTTAGATCAAATTGTCTACACTACCCTAGCCTGGGAAATGCAGAAGAAAGATTTGATGTTAAAATCACTAGCTGCGGTTGCATAGGCTAAGAGGCGTTGAAGAAGGCAGGAGGCAGCTATGCTGAGGGCAGAAGGAACTTTTTCGTCGGGGATTTAGACCCCGCACGCCAGTTCACGCCAGTCGCTACCCTACGGGAACGCTAAGAGCGAACAAGTCGGGCATTATCTTGCCCATGACGACTGTGCATCTGACGCTGATGTTCTAAAAACGACTCGCACTGCATAAAACATACTGAAAATGCCCCCAAGACAGTATCTTTGATGCTGTAGCGAGTCGCATTACTGGTTTGCCTGGGGTCTTTCATTTCAGCGATCGCTCGTTGGAGAAATCCCAGCATTACTCCAAAACTCAGTGTCATCGGCTCCATCTCGATGCCCTTAAAGAGATACTCCTTCATCCTCAAGCTCAACTGTACCCCTTGTCAAAATTTGAATTTGGAATTGCTGGACTGAAAGTCCTTTCATTGGTTTTAAAACTCCAGTAATTGAATGTATGCGTCTAATGCCGCGATCGCTGGATCTGGCTGTAAATTACCTGGCCAAGTTCAAAAATTTCGAGGTCGATAAATCGCACAACATCGTCGCAGTGCCGAGCTTACCGTAAAGGCGGTTTTTCTCAACAATCAACTCGATAGTGCGGTCGCTTGGGTCTTTTGTGTAAACAGCATCCCGGTAAAGCATGATTAACTGGTCGCATACCTCGAAGATTTCACCAGAGTTGCGGAGTAAATGACGATTAGGGCGTTTATCAGCCGTTGTTTGATTGCCCCGATTGATTTGACAGCCCAAGAAAACAGGGATTTTGTGAGACTTGGCAATATCCCGAATCTGGCGGGTAATCTTGCCGACTTCAAAGGCCATGTTTCCGCCCGATTCCAGAGGAATCTGCTGCAAGTAATCAATAAACACAGCACCAATAGAACCACCAAATTCGGCAATAGCACGACGCACAGCAGAAGCAATCATTGTGGTTGTAGGGGAGGAATGCTCGTAAACCTTCCAAGGCAGTTCCACCATTTGTCCTATGCCTTGTGCTATTTGCTCCCAGTAGCATTGCGTATTGGTTTGAATCATAGAAGCGTCTACGCCTGTGATTCGGGCTAGCATTCGGGCATTAAGTTGATTCTTGTCCATTTCTGGAGTTACATATAGAACTGGTTTTCCAAGTTTGGTCATGATTTCGTAAGCGTAAGAAATCATGAAGTGAGTTTTGCCCATGTGGGATTCAGCTGCTACTACTACCAAGCTGCTGGGATAAATGCCACCGGTGATGTTTTCGAGGTCGTACCAGCCAACTCTGTCACCTGCCATACTTCCCATCTCCAGTTTTTGAAAAAGTTCAATGCCCATATCTTGCGCTGAGAAAACCTTGCAGCGTTCATCGCTTTGATTTTGGGTAACGGTGAAAACTTTCGCCTCAGCTTGCCCAAGGACAAGTGGTAGTTCAGTTTCTGTTTCGTAACCGAGATGGACAATTTCATTGCCCACTTTGATTAGCTGCCGCCGTCGATATTTCTCCATTACCAAATCAGCCAAAGCATCGATGTTAACGGCGGACACAGTGCGGTCTACCAGAGTCGCTAGCTTATTTCTGCCACCAATGCGGTTTAGCAAATTGTGGTCAGACAACCATGCGGTGACGCTTAGTAAATCTGTAGGTTGGTATGTAGCATGAAGTCGGACTGCGGCTTGATAAATATCTTTATGGGCGCTGATGTAAAAAGCTTCAATGCTTAGGCGATCGCTGATTCTAGTCATCGCTTCTGGGTCAAGCATAATCCCGCCCAAAATCGCTTCTTCAGCTTCGATGTTTTGTGGAGGCAAACCTGAAACTGGATAGTTAGAGCCAAAAGGAATTACGTTGTCTTGATTAGAGTGCATAATCATGCTCTTAGTGCTAATTTTAACTGCGCTTCAACTTCTCGCAAATTCGTGGAAGATGGTCTGGTGTTGCTCGGAACTTTTGGCTCATTTGCTTTGGCTTGAAGTTTCGCTTTTAGCTCCAGCATTTGTGGGCTGTGTTGATACTCATTGGATGGAGCCTGCTTTGATTGCTCTTGCTGACGGCGTATTCGGTCTTGTCGTAAGGCATCTTCGAGCGAACTGCTAGTGATATTTTTTACTTTGTGAGCCAAAGCAGTGCGCTGTTGAGGTAGGGGCTGTTTTTCTGTTTGCAATGCCTGGTTATAGCGCTGCATCAGGTTCGTCCATCCCCCTTTGGTTTTCTCCCAGGTGTTCATGACTGCGATCGCATGATCTATTTCCTGTCGTGCGGAGCGTTTTGATTTCGTTGCTAATTCTTGTGCTAGGAAGTCCACGACTATCGGATTGAAGTTCTGGTACAAGTTATTTAGCTTTCGCTCTCCATTGCGCCAAGGTAAAACCCAGCAATTCCACTTGATTGAGTCTCTAACAAGTAGGGGCACACAATCATCACTCATAGCAGTCGGGTCTGTTAGCCAAGCATCAATCAGTTCTTTCACATTCCGGGCTGTCTTGTAGGGACAGGTTAGTTGCGGCTTATTCGATTGTTCGGATTTATCGAATGACCCCGGCGCAATAGTTGATCCACTTGAGGGGTTATCGGTTTGTTGCGAAGACTCGGAATTTTTTGACAACAAAGCGGGTTGTTGTGGGGTTGGTTCTTCTAAGTTTGGTTTTTCGAGTTCAATTTCTTTCGTTGTTAAATCAACTTCTTCTTTTTCACACACACATTTTTGGGTGGGGGGCGCGGGTGGCGAAGCCAGGGGCGCGTTCTTGAGTGGATAGACTTCAATTGGATAATCTTTAATTGGATAATCTTTGGGTGTCCCCCCAGCACTACCGGGGTGTTCCCCCAACACTACCGGGGGTGTTCCCCCAGCACTACCGGGGTGTCCCCCAGCACTCCCCCTAGTGTCCCCCAACACCACCTAAATCTTTCTTTCCTCTAATTAAGGAAGACGGTTTTAATGGATTAGGGAACCAGTCTTCCATGTCCGTAAGACTGTAATGATTTGATGTTTGTAGCCCGTTGTTCTCCCTGCTGGTTTTTGTGATCAAATTCCAACAGATAAGTTCATTTACTGCTGCGATCGCTTTTCGCCGTAAAGTGTCGGTTGGTGAATTTGGAAAAGACCCTCGAAAGCAGAACTCACCAATGGATTTGTAGGAAGGGAAAGCATTGTTGTCACAACCGGCTCGACGGCACAAGTGGCAGTAAACACGATATGCCTCCATTGTTAATGGCAAATCGTCAAGCTTACTATCCATATAAATATGGTGTTTTCTTCTGTTATCGCTAAAGCTGTCGGTAGTCATCTTTTAAATCCTCCAGCAATGTTTATTTTTTTTGTTAAACTCATCGTTAGAACCCTACAAAAAACTTTTCCTTCCCCGCCTGTGAAAAACAGTGTGGGGGATTTGCTTTTACTCTCGTACCGGAACAGGAAATTCCCTAACCTGTAATTCTTGTGGAAACTCTTCAATGTCTCCCCTTTTTTGTCACGGGTTTTGAATCGCTGTCCCCCAAATATTGCATTCGCCCCCAACTGCTTCACAAACACAGGTGTTTTAGCTGCGTGACATTGTTGGACAATTGATTCGAGCCATTCGATGTGGCATGGTCTGGAATTTGGGCCAGACTCACCACCAATAATGACTAACTGAGCATCATTCAAATAGTGAGTGATATCACCCAAATCTTCTAGTAATGGTTCAACTGACCAGAACCGAATTAAAGCCGGAATTTGAGCAAGAAATTGACTACGTTCTTCTAAAGTGCGGCGATTCTCAATCGAAGTTCCTGGCCAAATATTTAAAGGTAGCTTGTCTAGTCCATGACAGGAGAGCCATTCATCCATAGATGACAGCATGATTTCTGGGCGTTTGGTGAGAATCTGAAATACTTGATTGGGAGCAACGAACATTCCATCTAGCATTTCATGTTGCCACAAACGCGGAACCCATTCACCGAAAACATCAGTCATTGAAGAAACGAAATGCTTCTTAGGTTTCCTTTGGAATCCCCATTTCCGAATAGCTTCTGTATCTAACACTAGTTCTGGTGGTTGCCCAGAGTAGGGTTGCTTATTCCCACCAAAGAAAGAATTTTGATTCAGCTTTTCGCTATAGCAATTTTTACATCCCTCTGAGATTTTTTGACACCACCAACCGCCTCCCTTGGCACGGATGATATTATCTGTTAAGTCTGTCCATTCTATGTTTGTTGGCATGATTACTTCTCTCTTATTAACTTGAAATTAAACAGTTGAGTATGACTAATAAAACACCTCTTACGGAATATGATTCCCCGTGGAAGCAGATGTTGCAGTTGTATTTTGAAGACTTCATGCAATTCTTTTTTCCTCAAGCCCATGCTCACATTGATTGGAGTAGAGGTTTCGAGTTTCTAGATCAAGAGTTACAACAAGTAGTTCGTGATGCTGAATTAGGAAAACGACTAATTGATAAATTGGTGAAAATCTATCGCATTGGGGGCGAAGAATCTTGGCTTTTGATTCATATAGAAATCCAAAGTCAAGAGGAAACCGATTTTCCTAAACGGATGTTTGTTTACAACTATCGAATATTTGACCGTTACGATCGCTCTGTTGCATCATGCGCGATACTGGGGGATGACAACATCAACTGGCGGCCATCGCAGTTTGGGTACGATTTGTTTGGTTGTACGGTTGATTTTCAGTTTCCTGTAATCAAGCTGCTAGACTATAAACAAAGGTTGTCGGAGCTAGAAGCCAGTCGTAACCCCTTTGCTACAGTGGTAATGGCTCATTTGGCAGCAGTGCAAACCCGCAGTAATAGGTCGCAAAGGAAACAATCAAAACTGAATTTAGTGCGTCGGTTGTATGAGCAAGGGTTTGAACGCGAGGCTGTTGTTAACCTTTTGGCTTTTATTGATTGGATGCTAACGTTACCATTGGATTTAGAACTAGAGTTTAAAAGAGAAGTCGAACAATTGGAGGCACAACTGCGTATGCAGTACGTTACTAGTTTTGAGAGAATTGCTCGAATAGAATCTTTATTAAAAGGCATAGCTTTGGGATTAAAACTCAAATTTGGAACACCTGGACAAAACTTATTACCTGAAATTGAGCTTCTTGAAGATTTCAGATTGCTGGAATCAATCTTGTCAGCAATAGAAACAGCAGATACTGTGGATGAATTGCGTTCTATTTATCAGACAGCAGATGACACACCGTCAGAAAATTAGAATTGTTTGATATTTGATTTTCAAGGTTCAGCAAGTTTTGAGTGCCGAAATTAGCGTTAATTAAGCACTCAATGAAGTATCGTTATCAATTTCTGCACCCAGATGATCAAACAGATCCGCCTGATCACCCCAACAATCCCAGTCAACTCTAGACGAACGTGCGAACATCTCCAGCTTGGTCATATCAGGACACAGCTTTTCTACAAGTTCAAAAAACTGTTCGGGCTTACGTGAATGCTCACGACGGGGTGAGTGTAAAATGCTTGACTGGTTTGTGAGTGTCCGTCCAGCAAAAGCTTTCACATTCCCACGAACAGCCAAAGCGCAATGTTCAGTCGAATTCCGCAACCAATGACCGACACCTAGATGTGTTTTAGTACCATCTTTGGTGACTTTTTCCCAAGTCAAAATAGTCTTGAGTTCAAATCCCCATGTTTGCAAGCATTGAGCAGCTTCTACCATGTGATTATTTGTGTACCAAAGCCAAAGAACTGACCCCGTGGGATTGCTTAAGTCTGGAACAGGCAATGACAGTATTTCTTCTATGTGCATTGGCTTGTAGTTAATGCGGTTTCGGTGAGTTTTATCCTGATTTCTCAGCCTATAGAACCAGGGAGGGTCAATCACGATGCACTGGTATTGACCTTCTAATGTCGTTAGTCTCATGTTTGACTCCTGTTATTTTCAAACTTGTTCTAGAAATTCAATGTGGCTTAAAGTCTGAAGTTCAACAGCTAATCCACTTAAGAAATTTTGGAGTTCGATTGTTGCTAATTCTTTGGATATCTCTTTTTCTGATGTGTAAATAAGTTGCTTGTGATGCCCAAAGTAAATTTCTGTACGAGTTAAGTTTTGCTCTGTATCAGTTAACAGAGTCAAAGTAAATCTTCCAAGTTTGCAGAAGTAATACTGACGGCGATCGCAAGGGTTGCCTTCATGCCAAGTAATATAAGGTTTTGAATCAATGTGAGCGCTAATAGATTCAAAATCAACGTGGAAAATGTTCATCTCAGTCAGCATCTCGCCACTGTTATAGCGGTCTGTTATATGCTGCTTAATTGCTGTTACTGCTAAACCGTCAGGAATATTAATGTGAGCTTCCGATGTGATTTTTTCAACTACTGTAACTATAGCTTTCATTGTTGTTACTCTAGAGATGCAATGAGTGTTTTTGTGTGGCGATTGTTACTTATTGAGCGGCAATCGCTTTTTATTTTGATTGTTAGGAATCTTGAAGTGACGACACTTTCTCAGATGTGTATTATTTGCTAGAGAAGTCATCCTTGTAACAAATAATTTCAAAATACTGTTAGTTGCTTGACTGCATGAAAGAGAAACTTTTAATGTTATTGGTAATATTCGATGCTTTAGCAATAACTTGCATCTTTAAATTAGCGAACGTTCCTGTGGTGGGGGTGTTCGCTTTCATTTAGCCAGCGCTGGTTCCTTTTTGCTAGCGAAAGCACCAGCCTGCCTTAGCGCTGCACCGGGGCTTGGGTGAGTGAAAAATTCTTCTATAGCTTTGGTCAACCCAGCCGCAACAGCCGGCTCGTGACAAGCGTAGACATAAATGGGCTGTTGAACACCATTGACCAATCGTGTTTCTTGGCGATCGCCTAACTGTGGGTAAAATGTTCTCACCCATGTACCCAAGTGTCCGCGATAGTGAGGGCCATTGATAGGGACTTTCTTTCCAAGTTCGCTCTCTGCAAAGTTGACTACGCCGAGCCAGCGTTCTTCTGAAGGGGTTAGCAATTTCCTGTTGTGTTCTGCCAGAAGATTCCCGGCATAGTCTTTGAATTGCTGTTCCATGTACGGGTTGAGTCTGCCACCGGTTAACTCAGCTAAAGTTTTCATTGCCAGGACAAGAGTATGCAATCGTTGTTCAACTGGGGGGAGGGCTGGTGTGGAAGGTTGTTCTTGTGGTTGAGTAGCAGGTTTTGTCCAGCCCATAATGTCTTGCATCCAGGCGCGAACACCGATACTTTCAAATGCTTCACAGGCTAATCTTGCTTGTTCACTGCATCTTTTCCCCGCTTCGTAACCGTAATAGTGAAGTATAGTTGCTACAGCTATATCAGGGATGCCGGACTGTGACCATCCTAAAATGTCAACACCTTCAAAGCCTTTACGGGCAAGCTTTTCAACCATTTTAGAGCGAGAATTGTCAACGGCTGTTTTGAGACTTCTGAATAATCCAGCAGCATCAACCCCAGCTAATCTTGCTGTTGCACGAAGGCTAGCCTTACCTTGTCCATTAGAGTCAACAGTAATCTCTTGCTTTATCTGTTCGATAATTTGAGCGATTTCGATTTGTGACATAACTTTAGTTGGGTGATAATTTTTCCTTGTTGATTAGAGAGAATTAGACATTCACGCGCACCAAACTTTTTTCACCAACCAGTGAGAAACGATTAGATATAGTCCGTGATTGAGTTAAGGTTGGCGACGCTAATTCAACAAGGTAAAACCAAGAATTATGTACCAGTGCAATCCCCAAAATCAGCCGTTGTTTTGTTCCCTTATCGTGAGAACAGAGGATTACTCTTTCGCCCAGAACAAAAACAGGTTTTTGAACGTTGAGGGTTTCTAATTCTCCAGTCCCGATGATTTGGTTTTGTGTGGCGTGGAGTATTTCATTACGGCAGTCAATTGAATAAATCCAGCACTCATGCTTCCATTGCATAGCGCAGCAGTAGCCAAATGTTCTTGTTGTGCGGAGAAAAACTCTCTCCAGTAAATTAACTGCAACAGGCGGAATTGTTTGTCCCCAAGGCGGGGAGAGATACCAACTTGTTTGAAGTGCATTAATATGGTCAATCATGCTTGTTTCCCTAATAGGTAATTAATCGCTTCAACATCAAGAGCGGCAATGCGTTTTTTAATTGATTGTGGCGGGTTGTCAAAAAACTGCTTAAGATGCCATTTCCGAATTTGATAATGTCTGGCAGAACGTTTTGTAGCTTTGAGCCATCCTCTTTTTACCCACCTTGTAACAGTTGAGAAATTCAATTGGAGAACTTGAGCAATTTCCTGGCAGCTATAATTATCAAGAGTGGGACGGGCTGAATAGCCTAAGCTATTTAATTTCAGATAAATTGCAATTGGTGTGCGTTGATATCCTCGCCTTTTTAGGATTGAAGCTATTTGCTTAACTGTATAGACTTCAGCTTTCGCCTCAATAATTGCGAGTTCTTCATCAGTCCATTTGATACTCATCTGATTACCTCCTTCTCTGAAGAGATAGAATTAGTGTCTACCTGTCCTTGTACAATCCGAGCGCTGATTGATTCAAAGTCAACTTGAAAGATGTTCATATCTGTGGACATTTCCCCAGTTTTGTAGCGGTCTACGATGTGTTGTCTGATTGCGGATTGATTTAGCCCATCAGGGATATCGATGTGCGCTTCACTGATGATTTTTTCGACTACTGTGACATAGAGATAAATCGGTTCGGGAGGGTTGCATAAACCTAGTTTTATTTCAGTAACCATGTTCACCTCGGTTAAAGTTTCATTGATTAGTGTTCTGTGTGCAATAATGGGAATTCTGTAGCGGGAGAAAAACTTCCGTGCGTTCACCTAAAGTAATGGCATTCCTTTAGGTGAACGCTTTTTTACTAATTAGAAGGTTCTCGATTAGGCTCTAACTCCCATTGCAAATAAGCCAGTGCAGTTTGAGCATCGGCAATGTTTAAGTCAGGGGTATATCCCAAGTCCAACAGTTGTCTGTAGTCTGGGTGCGTAGCAATAAGGGATATTAGAGTTTGAGCTTGTTCAACTAATTGGTGGAGGCTGGGGCTAGACATTTCAATACCCAGCCGTGAGCATAAATCCTGCCTTCGGCACGCTCCGCGAACAGCTTTAACACCTATTGTTCCTGGTTCAATTTCGGTTTCTAACTCTTCAAGCAGAGATTGAAAATTCGGGTGTTCATCGTTGATTTCAATCTCAAATAAATCTGCACTCTTTGTAACGACGGTTGCCCAATCTGGCAGAGTAGCTGAAATGGTCTTCGCGTAAAGTTTCATGATTTTTCCTGATTTTGTCAGATTGGAAGTGATGCTTAAATCTTCATTCATTTCCTGTTATTGACAAGTTAAAAAGGCTCTAGCACTAACAACAAAAATCCCTAGACAGTGTTCTATTTATAGAAAAATAAAACTGTCTGTATAGCTTTCACTTTTCTGTGCGCTGTTCCAAAGCAAAGCGAGGGTAGCCCCAGTGTTGAGGAATGGATATTGTGGGTTGCATATTTGTAATGAGTGAATGATTAGGGGAAGGGGGAAAGGGCAATATCAATTCGTAATTTCCAATTCGCAATTCGCAGTTTAATTGCGACTTGCGAGTTGCGAATTGGAATTATGCTGTTACAGGCTCCCGTAACCGTTGCCAGTTTTGAGCGGTTAACTGCTCACAGTTAGCCACTTCTGCATCTAGCAACTGCTGTAATTCGTCAGTAGTCAGCTGTTGCAATGGGAGATGCTGCAAGTATTCAGGAGTGGGTTCAGTTGCAAATGAAGTATCTGCCATCGACAGCGATCGCACTGCATCATATACTGAGTTAGAATACTGCTGCTGACCTGAATAACGCCTCTTTACCCACCAGTTCCCGTCAGTGCATCCGACTTGCCCCAGTTTCACGCCGTTGTTGTTGTAAATGCCATCATCGAGAATTTCAAAGCCGTAATTCTGGCACTCGTTGAAGATATGCGCCATGATTTGGTTTTCAGTCGTGGGGGGTGTTGTTTCTTTCTCCTGCACAGGTAATGAACCGTCTTTGTAGTGAGTGCAGATGAAGCGATCGCAACGCATTAGAGTGTTGGCACGAAATACTTCTTTATCGTTGACCTTTTTTGAATTCAAAATGCAAAATTCAAAATTCAAAATGAAGAATGGAAATAATTTTGAATTAATTAATTGTTGGTACAAGCCCCCACTAATTGTCTTTAATTTTGAATTTTGAATTTTGAATTTTGAATTGGAGCGAAGCGACTTGACCATGACTACCCAGCGTTGCGTTAAGTGGTTATCGTCATGGCTGATGCTGGCTATCAGTTGATTGCCAGCATAATATTCGTGATGGTCAAACGAGATTTCGACTATTGTGAGGGGTTCGGGAGCAACAGCTTGGGCTTGGTCAGCGATGTAGTTGTCGAGTTCGGCTTGGGCGAGGGCTTGTTCGTCGGGGGCAGCAGGGGCGAGTTTCTGAATCTTGCTTGCCTGATAGTTAACAATGGCGGAAATCCAGGCATCCTTACAGCGTTTGTCGCTTACTTCGGCTGTGCAGCCGATTTCGCTGTAGATTTGCTTGAGTCGAGCAATAGATTTCAGTTGCAGCTGTTGTTGGCTGTAGATTTGGTATGTCATTATATTGGTTATGCCATCTGTATGGTGGATGTTTTGCAAAAGCGATCGCTTCCAATTTGCGAGAGAGGTGCGGTCGCTTTTTGCTATCTATAAATATAGCGACCTCGCTACATATTTGTCAAGCTTGCATATTAATTGTTATGGCTGCTATATTGGAAGGAATCGCTTTAAGTAAGCGATCTAGCTATAAAAGCATTAGTGGAGGAAACTATGAGAGTAAGGAAAACAAAAAAAGACTCTCAAAAGATGATTCGTTGGCGGCTAAGAATATTAATGGCAGAGAAGAAAATCAGCAATAAAGAACTTGCTGAACTTTCGGGTATCCACCCAACGTCCATTTCAAAACTGAAAAACGCTGATGAAATTGAACAGATCAGTGGGAGAGTTTTAAACAGTTTATGTAATGGTTTAACAAAGGCGTATCAAGCCGCAGGTGATAACCGAATAATTACACCTGGGGATTTGTTTGACTACACTTTTGATCATGATGGCGACCCTACAACTGGGGATATTCAATCAAAAGGTTTACAAAAAGCCGAAAATGAGCAATTATCTAATCCTGGTAAACCAGCTATACCTAATACTCAGGTATTATGGTTAACACCTAATAAGGAGGCATCATAAGTATTTTTGTTCCTGAGCATACTTAAGCTAGAAGAGGTGGAAGCATGAACACCCCACCCCGTAAGCGCAAACAAGCTACCTCTGCCGCATTAAGCAATCCAGAACTGCCCATCAACTCAGACATTACCCCTTCAGAAAACCCAGCTTCAGCAATCATCGATATTGCTGCTGTTGAAGTACCTGAATTGACCGAGCAGGAGCAAAGCGATCGTCTGCACTTAGAGCGTAGGGTAGAACGAGCGTTCTTTGAAGCAGGGAAGGCATTGACTGAGTTACGCGATCGCAGGTTATATCGTTCCACGCACAAAACTTTTGAAGATTATTGCCGCGAACGCTTTGGTTTTAGCCGCAGACAGCCCTACCATTTAATAGAAGCTGCGGTTATTTTTGATAATTTAGTGGAAAAATGTGAACGGAACGTTCACATTTTGCCGACTAATGAGTGGCAAATTAGGCCACTGTCCAAGCTAGACCCGGACATTCAGCCCGAAGCATGGGAGCAAGCTGTAGAGTCTGCCAACGGGAAAGTACCATCTCATCGCATCGTCAAAGATGCGGTGCAGCGAATAATGGAACGTACTCAAATACCTAACACCTATCAATTAGGCGAGGTATGCCAAATTTTAGCCAAGGATAATCCCGAACTTAGGGGCAAGGGTGGCTGCTGGGGTATCGTAAGCCAAGTAAATGACTTTAGTTGTAGCGTGAGAATGTGGGATGGGGAGTACACGGTTGGGTTGCAACATCTGAAATCTTACGAATACTTGCCTGCGGAGTGTCAACAGATCCAGGTGATTTGCGATCGCATCAATCGGATGTATTCGAGTGGGCTGGAGGAGTCGGTACAGAAGTTTTTGGAGATGCTGGGGAAACTAAACCGAGCTTATTTGACGGCGCTGGAGGAAAAATTGTTGGGAGTGTTAGAGATGGAATGTAAAGAGCCTCGTTAATTATAACTCTTTTGTTTCCGTATTATTACTGTAAATACAATAGTTATATATAGGTTATTACAGATACAACCTATTACTTATATTATTTATTATTAATGCCCAATATTCTGCCCTTGGCTCCTGGAATGCGGGTTTTATGTCGTGATGCTGAATGGCTTGTACAGCGTATAAATGCCTCTAACGATGCAGGTACACAACATGCAGTGCAAGTAGTTGGAATTGATGAACTGGTTCGAGGATATCAGGCAATTTTCTTGACTCAGCTTGACCAAATTGAGTCAGTAGATCCACTTAAAACTAGATTAATTGCTGATAATTCAAATGGTTTCCGTCGCTCCAAACTGTTCCTGGAAGCGCAATTGCGGCAGATGCCTGCGGCGGGGGAAGAAGCCGATCTGGAGGGGTTAGGTGCGTTTGACCCTATGCCTTTTCAGATCATCGCAGTCAAGCGATCGCTGGAACAACTTCGACCTAGATTGCTACTGGCGGATGCGGTTGGATTGGGCAAGACTATACAGGTTGGCATGATCCTGACAGAGTTAATCCGTCGAGGACGGGCAAATCGGATTTTAGTTTTAACTAAAAAATCCATGCTGACACAGTTTCAAGCAGAACTTTGGAACCGTTTCAGTATTCCTCTAGTAAGGTTAGACTCTCAAGGCATTGCTAAATTAAGGTTACAGATTCCCACTAATAAGAACCCCTTTGAGGTTTATCATCGAGTCATCATCAGCATTGATACACTCAAGGATGTTGGACGCTATCGCCATTTCTTGGAAGATACTCGCTGGGATGTGGTGGTGATTGATGAAGCGCACAACGTTGCTGGAGCTAGTATTCCTGAGAATCATCAAGCCCATAAGTTAGCGCGGTTGCTGTCAAGGCGCACAGATAGTATGTTGCTGACGACAGCAACACCTCATAATGGCAAAAGAGAAACTTTTGGGCGTTTAATTTCCTTACTAGATCCATCAGCAATCCCTGACCCGCGTTATCGAGAGTATGATGCAGATGATATTCGTGGCTTCTACTTGATGCGCTTTAAAGAAGATGTGCGTCATCAAGCTGGGCTGCAACTTACTGAACGATTTGTTGTACCCCTTCAGGAAACCACGGCGGAGGCGACAAGTGCAGAAGAAACTGCATACAGGATTTTGGGCGAACTGCGACAAGTAATCCAGAGCCAAAAGGAGGAGTATTCAGAGTGGAGAAATCAGCGTTTAATTCAATATGGACTCTACAAACAGTTTCTTTCTAGCCCAGAATCTTGTGCTAGTACTGTTTCCAAACGACTGAAAAAACTGCAAGCTGAAAACCCTCAAAGTCCAGAAATACCTTATTTAAAAGGGCTAGAAACAGCCCTGAGAAAACTTGCATTAACTGATTCCTCTCGTTTCCAACTGTTGCTTAAACAACTGCAAGAAATTGGCTGGAATGGGCAAGAGCGTTGTCCGCGTGTTTTGATTTTTACCGAGTATATAGAAACTCAGAAGGCGTTAACTGCTGCGATCGCTCAAGCATTTAATCTCAAACACAGCGACAAATTTGAAGACCAACCGCATCAAGCGATCGCTTCCATTAGTGGGGCTTTTCCAGATGTGCATTTAATGGCAGCAGTAGAAGCTTTTGGGACAAAATCTTCACCTGTGCGGATGATGATTGCCACCGATGTAGCATCCGAGGGAATTAACCTGCATCACCAATGCCATCACGTTATTCACTATGACTTACCCTGGTCGATTATCACCCTAATTCAACGCAACGGGCGAGTTGACCGCATTGGGCAAACCGAAACGTCAATTCTTCGTTATTTGATGGTTGAGACGAAAAACGGATTGCTAAAGGGAGATTCAGCTATTTTTGAACGGCTGATAGGCAAGGTAGAAGAAATTAACCGCAGTACTAGGTCTGGAGAAAGTTTGCTTCAGCTTTATGATCCGCAAAAGGAGGAAGAGTACATTGCCCAACAGGGCTTGTTGAAAGCAGATAGTACTGTATTAGACAAGCGAGTAGGGCAGAGTGCAACTACATCCACAGAAGCCAACGACTTAGAATTAATCATTTCCGCAGGTAATCTCAAGGATGATGATGATTTGGTAGCATTGTTGCTGGGCGGGGAAGAAGCAGGGGGCAGGGGGAGTGATGTTTCCTCTGAAAAAGTGGACTCTGTAGTGGCTAACAATAACAGCCGTATTCGTTTTTACAAAGATTTTGATTTCTTAGTTGCAGCTTACCGTCTATTACAGGAGTCTAATCAGGAATATTTACCCCTGGAAATTGAGGGACGGATGCTTACACTTACAGCACCGCCTGATTTGAAGCGTCGCTTGGGTGCGCCTTCACAGAAAAATGAGATCATTTTTGGTGGAACGGCAATTCCTCAAGAGGCATGGCAGGAAGGCGACCAGTTTCGGCTGACGGACGATGTGGAACGGGTAAAACTGGCAATTACGGCTGCCCGCAATACTTCCGGTTACTGGTCTAAAGAACTGCTGTGTAGTGAAACTCACCCGATTATGCAGTGGCTAGTAGAACGCTTGCTGATGCAGTTTGCACGGGGAGAAGCCCCTATTATCACTTCCAGAGAACTGGAAGAAGGGGAATTAGCATTTTGTTTTATTGGACAAGTGCCTTCAATTGCAGGTACACCGTTAGTTGTGGATTCCCATTCTATCCGCATCCGCCCTGGTGGTCGCTGTGAAATGGCTCCTCTACAGAATACTTTGGCTGCTGCGGGATTTGAACGACTGGCAAATACACAAACCCCAGCGCGAGTTACGGCGGCTGAACTGTTAATTCCTGCGGCAGTAGAAGCTAGTTTAGAACATTTGCGATCGCTCGAAAAACAGCGTCAGGAAAAGGTGAAACCTCTACTGCAACAAGAAGAACAACGGCTCCAACAGTGGAGTCAGAAACGGCGAGAAATTATTGACCAGCACCTTGCAGAAATTGACCCCAACAGTGCCTCGGCTAAACGCTTGCAACGAGAGCGCGACGAAATGGACAAATATCTCAAAGACCGTCAGCAACATTGGCGCGATATGCACTTACTACCAGGGGAATCGCCCATTACTCGGTTAGTTTTGGTTATCGAAGGAGTGAAATAATGGTTTTAGATTTTGCGATTCACAATGTTGGTGAATACTATTCATCTCACTACCTCGATACCACGTTTTCCAAAGACGCACAAAAGTTTACTTCTTCGTGGAAGGAAGCAGGCGCAGCAGCATCACCCCGGCAATTGCAGAAGTTAGCACAGCGATACTTTAAAGCCAAAGCCCAAGCTATTGAAGAATTTGATTGGAATCAGCGACGCAATGCTGGTGTAGAAATCCAAGCTTGGCATTCCTACTTATTACAGGCAATTGGCTACAGCGACTTGGAAGCTATGGATTTGCCTGTGGAAAGTGGCGATGTCTACGTTCCAATTTTGGGACTATTACAGCGATTTGGGCAACCTTGGTTGGTTGTGTGCGAGAGTGTGTTTTGCATTCCCGATGGCAGTTTGCCAGATGGCGCAGCCAGTGAAGACCCCCTAGAAGGAAAGCCATTGTCAGAGCAATTGGTTGATTCTAACCACAAACTGGTACAAGGTGATTGGGGTCGGGCAGTTGGTGAGATTTTTAAAACTGAAGAAGCACCGCGTTGGGTGATGATTCTGGCAGGAAGCCGGATACTGTTAATTGACCGCAAAACTTATGCTAACGGACGCTGGTTGGCTTTTGATTTAGATGAAGCTTTTGGTCGGAACGAGAAAGCGACCTTTGAGCAAATCGCTACTTTCTTATCACGGGAGACGCTGGCTCCAGATAGTGAGTCTGTGGAATTATTGCATGATACCTTGGGAGAACAAAGCCACAAGCTGGCTCACGGGGTGACAGAAAACCTCCAGGTGGCAGTACGAGAAGCAATTGAGTTACTAGCAAATGAATGGGTGAGCGATCGCCGTCGTCGTAGTTTAGGTATGATTAACCTGCGCCCAGAGGAAGCTTTACCTGATGGTTCAACTACTGTCACCGCCGAGCAACTGCGTCATGAAGCTTTGACCTTTGTGTATCGCCTGATATTCTGCTTCTACGCGGAGGCGCATGGGGCGGAATTGGGTGTTTTACCAATCAATGATGATGCTTACCGTTTGGGCTACAGCTTGGAAGCATTGCGTGATTTAGAGTTAGTCCCACTTTCTGAACAGTCTGGCGAAGGAACTTACTTTCAGACACATTTAAATAGACTCTTCACCTTAGTCCACGAAGGATTTCACCCTCTGCAAGAGGAAGAAAATCCCGACCAGTTGCAATTGCAACTTGCCCAACAACAACGGACTTTTGAGTTACCACCTTTAACCGCCACACTTTTTGACCCGAAAGCTACCCCATTGTTGAGTCGGGCGCAACTTTCCAACCGTTGTTTGCAAAAGGTTATCCGTCTGTTGTCTCTCAGCTACAACGAAAAAACCAAAACTACTGGACGGGTAAACTACGCAGACCTGGGTATAAATCAGCTAGGTGCAGTCTACGAAGGATTGCTTTCTTACAAGGGGATGTTTGCCGAGCAAGATTTCTCCAAGTAAAACGCGCTCAAGATGAATTTAGCAAGTCCAAAACCCAAACTTGGTTTGTCCCAAAAGACCGATTGGAGGAATTTAAGAAAGATGAGGTAGAACGCCTCAATGATGGCAAACCCCGGATTTATCCTAAAGGCTCATTTATTTTGCACCTGTCAGGATTGGATAGAAAGTTGAGTGCTTCTTATTACACACCGGAAGTGTTAACAAAATGCTTAGTTGAAGAAACTTTGCGACCATTGCTGCAAGACTATACTCCAGAAAATGCCGACAAAATTCTGCAATTAACAGTCTGTGAACCAGCAATGGGAAGCGGTGCTTTCTTGAATGAGGCAGCAAACCAACTGGCGCAAAAATACCTGGAATTGAAGCAGAAACAACTAAATCAATTGATTGAACCTGCGGATTTTCCTGATGAATTGCGTCGTGTTAGACACTACATCACTACCCGCAATCTTTACGGCGTAGACCTCAACCCCACGGCGGTAGAATTGGGCACGCTGTCCCTGTGGCTCAACTCCATGCACCGGGCAAAGTTGATTCATGAAGATGGGAGGGAAGAATGGGTAAGGGGAGCAACGCCTTGGTTTGGCTTACGACTGCGAGCGGGTAACAGTTTAATTGGCGCACGCCGCGCAGTCTGGACAAAGGCGCAATTGTTGGCAGAAGTGCATCTCAAAAGCGGTAACGAGGCGGTGGAACCCCGCCAACTCCAGCCTGGAGAACAGCGAGGCAAAAACGAAGTTTATCACTACCTAGTGTTTGACCCTGATATGGTTCCGACTGCTGGCGATGCTTTGGTCAAGCAGTTTCACCCCCAAGAAGTGCAGCAAGCTGAGGACTGGCTGAGAAAAGAGGTCAAAAGCAAATGGACAGAAGTAGAGGTAAACTTAGCCCTGGCTGTTAGCGATTTAATTGACCAACACGAACAGCAATATGCCAAGGAACGGTTAGCAGCATTAGAGAAAACAGCTTGTCCTGGTAGTGTGTGGCCTCAACCCCCAGCAACAGAATTCGGCCCAAGTTTGGCGTTACAGGAAGAGGTGAAGGCAAAACTAGAATCTACTTCTGGCAGTTTTCAACGGTTGAAATTGTTAATGGACTCTTGGTGTGCGTTATTTTTCTGGTCGATGTATGAAGTCGAGGCATTGCCAAGGCGAGAAGATTATTTAGAAGCAGCGCAGATATTGTTGGCGCGGTCAGGAGATTTAAGTATTAAAGCTTTTCGCTGCAATTTTGATGGAGCGAACTTGCTCAAAGCTACTGCACAGACTGATTTAGATACAGATTTGCTGTGTGCGGCGGTTTCTTGGTATCGTGTGAGTCGGGAAGTTGCAGAACAGGAGAAGTTTCAGCATTGGGAATTAGCGTTTTCTGAGGTGTTGGGGTGTGATGCGAGTCAGTCAAAAGGGTTTGATGTGATTTTAGGAAACCCGCCTTGGTTAAAAGTGTCTTGGTCTGATCCTGCTTTATTGTGTGATTTCAATGCAATTTTAGGAGTTAGGGAAGCTAGAAGTGCAGAGTTTAATAAAGAACGCCCTCAACTTTTAAAAGATGAGTTGAACAGAAGAATTTATTTAGATACTCAACAATCTAGTTTAGGAACGGTTGCATTTTTGAATTGTCATCGAATTTATGAAGCTTTGCGAGGAAGTCAGACGAATCTGTACAAAAACTTTATCGTGCGAAGCTGGTTACTACTATCTCAAAAAGGTTTTGCTGGGCTGATACATCAAGACTGTCCTGGTATTTATGACGATCCTAAAGGGGGAAATTTACGGCGTGCTTGTTACTCCCGTCTTGTCAATCGCTATCATTTTAAAAATGAAATGCAGCTATTTAAGGATGTAGGTCATGAAGCTGATTTTAGCCTTAATGTTTTTAGAAGTAGCGAGGCTAAAGTAAGCTTCATACAAATAGTTAACCTTTATAATCCAATTACTATCACAGCCAGTTTTAGCCATAAAAGTCCTGGAGATATAATTTCTGGAGTCAAGACACATGATGGAAAATGGGAAATAAGAGGACATTGTGACCGCATTGTTGAAGTTACAGAGAGAACTTTAAAAATATTCAATACTTTACTTGAAGACTCTTCAGTTCAACTTCTTGAAACTCGTCTATCACAAGTACATACCGGACAATTAGTTACAGTTCTCGAAAGAATTAGTCAGTTGCCAAAGTTGTTACCAAAATTAAAGGGAAAATATTACCCTACAGATTTTTTTCACGAATCAAATAGTCAAGATGATGGGATTATAACACGGCAAGAACATCCGAGCTTTCAACCAAATAATCCTTTTGAATGGGTTATTAGTGGGCCTCATTTATATGTTGGTAATCCCTTGAATAAAACTCCACGAACTAAGTGCTTATCAAAAGGAGCCTATGATGAAGTTGACCTTACAAAAATCCCGGAAAATTATCTACCAAGGGCAGTATATCGACCTGGAGATACTAACGGTAGTCTGAATACTTTTAATGCGGCTATTTTAAAATTGAATAATAATGAACCTGTAATCAACTCATACCGCTTTGCAAATAGAATAATGGCGAACCTCAGCACTGAACGTAGCTTATTAAGTGCTATTATCCCGCCAAGAGCCACCCATATAAATGCAGTTTCTAGCATTACGTTTGAAAATTATTTAGACCTAGTTGCATTTGCTTCTTACTGTACTTCAATTATCACTGATTATCTTATTCGTGCATCAGGTAGAGCCAACATTAGAGAAGCTGATTTACGAATTATCCCCAAAATCACAGACCCGCACCTTACCCCCATTATGCACCGAGGCTTACGCCTCAACGCCCTCACCAAACACTACGCCGACCTCTGGTCATCTGTCGCCCTCACCGAAATCACTCAAGACAATTGGGCAGTAGAAAACCCAATGCTAGACTCCTTCGAGTCTCCCTGGTACGAACTCGACCCGCAGCAGTGGTCATGGCATTCACCCCTCCGCAGCGACTACTCCCGCCGCCAAGCCCTCCTCGAAATTGATGTCTTGGTAGCCCTCGCCCTCGGTTTATCCCTCGACGAACTCACCACCATCTACCGCGTACAGTTCCCCGTGATGCGGCAATACGAACTCGGCGATGAATACGACGCAAAAGGTCAACGCCTCCCCAGCACTAACCGTAAAGCCCCTGGAGGAAAAGAAGTCCGTGAAGCCCTCAAAGACTGGAACGGCACTTCACCCCTGACTGTAAGTTGGCAAATCAACGATGGTTTAGAAACAGTCACCAAAACTTTCTATCCGCCTTTTACCAAAGTTGACCGCGAAGCCGATTATGCCCAAGCTTACGAAGTCTTGCAGAAACGCTATGGAGGCGGAGTTTAATCATGCTACCAGCCCATATTGCCGAAAACATCCGCCGCCAGGTGCTTTATTACCTGCAATCTACTTTTGATTTTCGCGATCGCTCTGTCAGCCGTGCCTTTGAACAATTCCTCCAAGACCCAGAACGAGGACTGTTTAAAGGCCCGTGGGTACAGTTGCGGCGACCTTTCCGGTTAGCATCTCAACCTTATACCCCTCCTTTTGACCTCAACGTTCCCTTCCTTCCCTTTCGCCATCAAGCTGTTGCCTGGAGACGTTTGAGTAGTAAAAACCGCAAGCCAGAACCCACCCTCGTCACTACTGGCACTGGTTCCGGTAAAACTGAGTGTTTCCTCTACCCCTTACTCGACCACTGTCTCCGAGCCAAACAAGCCAGACAGCCTGGAATTAAAGCAATTGTCCTCTACCCGATGAATGCCCTGGCTGCCGACCAAGAACGCCGCTTCGCCAAATCTATTTGGGACGACCCAGTACTGAAAAAAGCTGGTGTTCGTGTCGGTACTTATACCGGACGCTACGACCCTGGCGATCCCACCTCGCAAGACTCTGGCACAACCAGCATGGGCAAAGACCACGGCATTACCAACCACGAAGCCCAACTAGAAAACCCGCCTGATATCCTGCTGACTAACTACAAAATGCTGGATTTCTTGCTCTTACGACCGCAAGACCAGCAACTTTGGCGTTTCAACCAATCGGACACCCTGCAATATCTTGTCCTTGATGAACTGCATACTTACGATGGCGCTCAAGGTGCAGATGTCGCCTGTTTGATTCGCAGACTCAAAGAAAGGCTAAATATTTCCAAAGGTAAACTCTGCGTTGTGGGTACTAGTGCCACAATGGACGATCGCGACCGCAGCGATCGCGCTCTTGGTTTAACAATATCAGTGGATGCAGTCGAGACAGGAGGCGATCGCCTAGCTCGGTTTGCCAGTACTTTGTTTGAAGAAGAAATTCCCACAGAAGCCGTAATTGTCGAGGATAGGCTGACAGTTGAGGAAATTGTCAAACCAGAAGAAGACCTGATTTCCCTTGATTTACCAACTTCTGAAGACTGCGAACCACAAGCAGACGAAGATGCTACAGCCTACGCTATCCGCCAAGCAAAGGTTTGGGGCGGCCCAGAATTTGCTGAACCAACAACAGGCGATGTCTGTGACGGGCTACGCCTACGCGCTACTGCTATTGAGCATTGGTCAGTTTCTTTAGGAGATTGGTTAAAAGGTACGCAACTATTCAAGCACCTGCTGGAACTTTTTGATGCTGCTGAACGTTCTTTGGAAGGGCCGCTCACTTGGACAAAGTTAGTAGAAAGGCTAGCAGCCAAAGATTTTTCCTTCATTGCCGTCCCCAATTTAGAAGACCGGAAGCGGATTATTACCGCCTTCTTTGCCCTTGTTGCCCACGCCAAAGAAATTCGGAGCAAAGGAGCGTTTCCCTTAGTCCCGACTCAAGTACAGCTTTGGGTGCGAGAATTAGCTCGGATTGGTAGAGTTGTGGAAGAACAACCGATTTTTGGTTGGCTAGATGAACCTTCGCCAGAACAAACTTTACTTCCTGCCTTCCAGTGTAACGAGTGCGGTGCTTCTGGTTGGATTGGTCTGCAAAATCGCCAGTCTGATACCGCCGTTAATGCCAGAGGTGTTCAAGGTTTTAAGCTGACTAATGATATCAGTGCCATTTACCGGGGCTGGTTTGGTCGCAATGGCAGCCACGACCAACGCATTGTGCTAATTGTCCCAGATAGCGATGGCTCAATCAATTCAGGAGACTTGTTTGGAGCTTGGTATCTCCATCCTTCCAGTCTAGTCCTACGCCAAGGGCAGGGAGCTTGTCCTTTAACTAATGACACTCGCCGCTTGCGGGTTGCATTCAACCAAGATGTGGAAAAACTAGCAAATGGTTCCCTGCATGGAGTTCAGGCTTGCCCTTGCTGCGGTTCACGGGAGAGCATTTTTATTATTGGTTCGCGTTCCGCTACCCTTTCGAGCGTCATGGTGGATGAGTTATTTGGATCTATGCTCAACAACGATCCAAAACTTTTAGCTTTCACCGATAGCGTTCAGGATGCTTCCCATCGTGCCGGGTTTCTCTCAGCCCGGACTTATAATTTCACCTTTCGCACCGCTCTGCAAGGGGTAATTAATAATGCTGGTGTAGTAGGTTTGCCATTAACAGAAGTGGGAAAACGCTTATTGGAATGGTGGAGTCAACCTGGAGTTGGCAAACCAGGAACGATGAAAAAGGCGATCGCTGCTTTGTTGCCACCAGATTTACATGATTATCAAGATTACCTCAATTATCGCAATAATCCGAAACTAACAAATCCCCCAAGTGCCCTAGCATCTGATATCGAAACACGTTTAACTTGGCAAGCAACCAGTGAGTTTGGAGTCATGCTGCTGCGCGGACGCACGATGGAAGCGAGTGGTTCTGCCTGTATAGCTTGGGATTGGCAGAAAATAGATGAGACTGTGAAGCAAATTAGCGATCGCATCGAGTCTGTAGATACGCAACTGAAAAAGATTAGCGAAGATAACCTGCGTCGCTGGCTACTGGGAATCCTTTACCGTTATCGATTGCGCGGCGCATTGGGGCATTCTTACCTAGAAGACTTAGCCCGCAAAAGCTACTGGGGGAAAGCTCCCTTTGGACATGCAATTTTGAGCCGAGAAGTGCATCCCCCGACATTGGTGACAAGTTAAAGCTGTAAGTCTTTTGTCAAGAGGCTTTGAGAGAATCGCTGAAAAAAAACTGGTCAGACCCTCGTTGGAGATCAGGAAAAGGAGCGACAATTAACTTAACGTTTGGTTTTCGCTTCTGTTTGATAATACCTAAATCTCGATTTTGAGGGTCAGCAAAATACTTAATAGTATCTGTTGTGTTACCTTTTTGATGAGCCATTGTAAAATGGTAAAGACCACGATAAATCATTTCTAATGAGATTTCATCAAAGGGTAGAGAGAGTTCATCCGCTACGGCATCACCTAAATCTACTAAAACCGCATAAAATAACCACGTCGCCCAAATTTGTAACTTAATTCCATTAATTGAACCTGTCCATAAATAACTTAACCCCAAGAGTCTTTTGACTATATTAAAAGCATCTTCAATTCGCCAACGCCGCCGATATAAATCTGCTACTACATAAGGGGGTAAAACATGAGGGTCTAGGACGCTGGTTAAATAAGAATGCCATGTTTTTCCCGACCTTACTTCAATCAAACGTAAAGTTATAAACGGAGTCTTTTTAGTGCCAGAACCGAGACGTATCTTCCGGTCTCGCAGTCCATAACTATCTGTCAACACCTGTTCTACTTTGATTGCTGCTCCTTTCTTTATTCTGGTAATAAAGTCAACTTTATTCTCGATTAATTGATGCCAAAAGTTAAAGTGATAAAAACCTCTATCTAATAAGAGTAAAGTTCCGGCTCTAACTAAATTTAGGATATTTTCTTCTAGTTTAGTATCAGAAGCTTTAGGATTTTCTTCAAACCAAATTTCTACAGGTAATCTGGTCATTAAATCAATGACTGTACTCATCTTTCCTGCTAATTGTCCTCTTTGAGCTTCCTCTAAACTTTGTATTTTCCTAAACAATGCCTCCAGTGTTGACCCGTCTACTATCCAAATTTTCTCGAATTTTAATAATGTAAACTGAATACTTTCTGGTAATGGACGTTTATTTCTACTATGCCAAGCCGCTCTCAAACTAGGCAATAAATCTTTAAATACTTTTTCAAATAATTCTGATGGAAATGTCAAAAATCTCTGTGATACTGCTTGTTGACTAACTTTTGTGGGATTACACCACAGAAAACCGTCTCTGGCTAACATTCTTGTCAGTTCCCTGACTCCTGCTACATCTCTCCATAACAAGGTCAGCACCGCAGCCATCATCAATGGTAAATTCAGTATCCGTTCCCTGAGTCCTAGTTTTCGGTAGTAATTTTCTTGATTTGTAATCGCTGGTGTCAGTAATCTTTCCAGTTGCTCTGCAATTACTTCGTCTTCCACCATTGGTCTGTGTTTCTTTTTGGCATGGTCTCTATTGGTTTTTTTGCTGGTGGTCATGGCTAAGTCTCAATCGCTCAATTACTTGTCTAGATTGAGTTTCCCACTATTTTTGAACACTACAAATATCACCCTTGACAATTTCTCCTTTTCCTTAACTTGTCACCAATGACCTTACTTCAATCAAACGTAAAGTTATAAACGGAGTCTTTTTAGTGCCAGAACCGAGACGTATCTTCCGGTCTCGCAGTCCATAACTATCTGTCAACACCTGTTCTACTTTGATTGCTGCTCCTTTCTTTATTCTGGTAATAAAGTCAACTTTATTCTCGATTAATTGATGCCAAAAGTTAAAGTGATAAAAACCTCTATCTAATAAGAGTAAAGTTCCGGCTCTAACTAAATTTAGGATATTTTCTTCTAGTTTAGTATCAGAAGCTTTAGGATTTTCTTCAAACCAAATTTCTACAGGTAATCTGGTCATTAAATCAATGACTGTACTCATCTTTCCTGCTAATTGTCCTCTTTGAGCTTCCTCTAAACTTTGTATTTTCCTAAACAATGCCTCCAGTGTTGACCCGTCTACTATCCAAATTTTCTCGAATTTTAATAATGTAAACTGAATACTTTCTGGTAATGGACGTTTATTTCTACTATGCCAAGCCGCTCTCAAACTAGGCAATAAATCTTTAAATACTTTTTCAAATAATTCTGATGGAAATGTCAAAAATCTCTGTGATACTGCTTGTTGACTAACTTTTGTGGGATTACACCACAGAAAACCGTCTCTGGCTAACATTCTTGTCAGTTCCCTGACTCCTGCTACATCTCTCCATAACAAGGTCAGCACCGCAGCCATCATCAATGGTAAATTCAGTATCCGTTCCCTGAGTCCTAGTTTTCGGTAGTAATTTTCTTGATTTGTAATCGCTGGTGTCAGTAATCTTTCCAGTTGCTCTGCAATTACTTCGTCTTCCACCATTGGTCTGTGTTTCTTTTTGGCATGGTCTCTATTGGTTTTTTTGCTGGTGGTCATGGCTAAGTCTCAATCGCTCAATTACTTGTCTAGATTGAGTTTCCCACTATTTTTGAACACTACAAATATCACCCTTGACAATTTCTCCTTTTCCTTAACTTGTCACCAATGATCCCCCGATGACTCGTTATCGACCCAAATTGATGGTAACTGGGAGCGATCGCTCTCATGACTTCATCTTCGGCAACACTTCAGGGAATACACAGCCTTGGCATATTCGTTGGACACATCGAGTATTTAAGCATCCCATGAGTGAAGCAGAGACAGTTGACTTGCTAAAACTGTTATATCAAGCAGCAGAGGCAACAAAACTTTTACTGCGACTGCATACAGATGGTAATAAAGCTTACTATGCTATTAATCCCATAGCCGTAAGTTTAGTACCAAACGGAGTCCGGTTAATTTGCTCGGAAACAGGGCGACAAATAGTCCGCCCAGAACAGGAAGCAATTTTCTGGAATGGCGCTCCTAGCTTAGAATACAGTGCTAGGACAGGTGCGTATCGCCCTGAAGATTTTACTAGACGACAAGTATACTACCAAGACCGCTACCGTAAAGGGGCTTTACGTCGAGTTGTCGCTAGCGAACACACAGGACTTTTAGCGACAGAAGAAAGAGAAACTCTAGAACGCACCTTTGCGCTTAATGAACACACAGACGATCCCAATGTGCTTACCTGCACCAGCACTCTAGAAATGGGAATTGATATTGGCGATCTATCCAGCACCATGTTATGTTCGATACCGCCTACCACAGCTAGTTATCTTCAGCGTATTGGTCGGGCAGGACGAGCAACAGGTACAGCATTAATCGTCTCTGTAATCAAGCATCAACCCCACGACCTTTTCTTTTATGCCCGACCTGTGGAAATGCTACGCGGTAAAGTTGATGCACCTGGGTGTTGGGTGGATGCTTCAGCTGTATTAGTGCGTCAGTATCTTGCCTACTGTTTTGACTCGGCGGTAAAAACTGGAAATTTATCGGAACTACCCCGGACTGGCACACAACTGATCCGGGATATCGAGAATCTCAAGGGTCATATTCCGCGAATGTTGCAATGGATTGCCCAAAATGAGACGCAATTGCAGGAGTCTTTCTTAGCACGCTTTCTAGATGTGATTCGAGACGATACCAGAACAAGATTTTGTAGCGAAACTATAACTGAACTACTCCAGCAACGGATTCGCAAAGTTGTTAACGAGTTTGACCGTCAGCGACGGGAAATAGACAATGCTCGGAGAAGATTGCAGAATCAAAAATCTCAGATTGAGGAACATGAGGAAGATGCACGGCGAGAAATTGAGGACGAACTGCGTGTCCTGAAAGGGCGACAAAATAGCCTGTCCCGCATCACAACCCTAGAGTTACTAACTGACCACGGACTATTACCAAATTATGCCTTTCCTGAATCCGGTGTGCGCTTTTATGGTTCGGTTTATAATCGCCACCGAGTTAGAGAAAATCCCGTTCCCCCAATTGAAATTGTCAGACCTGCTGCCACTGCACTACGAGAATTAGCTCCCCACAATCACTTTTACACTCATAAACGCCAATTTGAGATTCAACAGATTTCCATTGGTAGTAAAGAGGAACCACTTACAGAAACCTGGGCAATTTGCGGACAATGTGGACACATGCGCCTGACTAGCAACATTAACCAAGAACCAGCCTGTCCACAGTGCGGTCATGACAGTGGCGATGATAGTCAAGCAGATATTGGCCAACACCGTTCTTTCATCGACTTTTCTCGTTCCGAAGCTATCTCGGTGATGGAAGAATATGATAGTCTTTCGAGCGATCGCGCTGATGAACGAGAACACACTATTTACCAGAGGCGACGGAGTTTTGACCTCACAGTTGACGAGCCAACAGGAGCGGTAGGCGAGGAAACCTTGCCTTTCGGGATTGAATATCGTGCTGCGGTAGTCTTGCGTGAGGTTAACGTCGGCTATTTTGACGAAGCTGGTACTGTTGCCTTTGGACCAGAAGGAAACGCCCCTGAGCGTGGCTTTCAAGTTTGTGCAGATTGCGGTGTAGTTGCCACACCAGGAAAATTCATCGAGCAGGTAACACACCGCCGCAGTTGTTCTGCTCGTCGGCGACAGGAAAAAGCCAAAGCCGAAGGTCGTTCTAGCAATCCTTTTAAAGCAGAATCCGTGTACCTGTATCGAGAGATTCGTTCAGAGGCAATTCGCATACTTGTCCCATCTTGGATTGATGACGACATCCCAACTTTGGAAGCTTGTATATTGCTAGGGTTACGACTGCGATTTGAAGGCGACCCTAGTCACCTAACTATCTTTCCCCAACGACTACCAGATGGAGCCAAGAATGTACAACGCGATTATTTAATTATTCTAGATCGGGTTCCTGGTGGTACAGGCTACCTCAAAACCCTATTTCAAGAAACCGATGCTACTGGAAGGGCTGGTGAAGGCATCATGACAGTGATGCGACGTGCCTTAGATTCCTTAGAAACCTGCCGTTGTGGACGGCTGAGTGAAAAAGAAAGCGATCGCGATACGGATGGCTGCTATCGTTGCATTCGCACTTATGCTCAACAATACAGTGCCACATCCATCAGCCGAGAACGGGGCATCAAGTTGTTAAAGCAACTAATTGCCGCAGGCGATCGTCGAGTGGAACATAAAGCTCTCACCGAAATTCCTGATAACTCCTTGCTTGGCAGTGTTTTAGAGCGCAAGTTTGTCTGCAAGCTAGAAGAATGGGTGAATGAACATAATGGCATTTGGGAGAAAACCTTAGTATATGGTAAGGCTGGTTTTCGCTTTAATTTACCCAACGCCAGCCGCACTTGGGAGCTTGAGCTACAGCCGCAGTTGGGATTAGCCCAAGGGGTTGCGATCGGCTGTCAACCAGACTTCCTACTGCGGTGTGCTGACGACGAGTCGATTAAACCAGTCGCCATCTTTACTGATGGCTTTGAGTTTCATGTAGAAATTAATCGGCTAGCTGATGACATGGCAAAACGGCGAGCTATTCTCGCTTCTGGTCGTTATCACATTTGGAACTTGACCTGGAATGATTTGACAGCAACAAAGTTGGAAGACTTTTTGGTTGTTCCTCAAGCAATAGCAACAAAAGTAGAGATTTTTGCTAATGCAGGCATTAACCAAGGTATACCTTCAGGAAGATTAGCTATTGGTAATGCTTGGCAACAAATTACAGGTTTTATCCAATGTCCTCAAGCTAGTGGTTGGCAACGTTTAGCAGAGTTTACAGCCGCATTTCCTTTAGAAATACTAGCCGGAAAATATGCTTATGCTGAATCTGCTTTGCGTATTTCCCTCAATGATTGGCGTAATGGTCAGGGTTTCATTGTTCCCGCCAGTATCGATAACGGCGAATGGATCTGCTATGACAAAATTAGTGGTGGGACAGATGTCATTGCCCTTGCAACTATTGCTGATTGCTTAACAACTCGCCGCGATCGCGTCCGAGTAACTGCCCGCTTAGATGACAGTGAAACTGAGCGATTAGCAACTCAAACCTATCGTCCTCGTTGGCGCAAGTTTCTATCCTGTCTCAACCTGTTGCAGTTTTGTGGGGCGTTTAGTTTCTTCACTACCTCAGAGGTAGAAACTGGTACTGCACCCGATGTACTTCCTGATACGAGCTTTGTAGAAGCAAGTGGTGAATGGGCACAAGTCCGATCTGAGGTAATTCCGTCGCTGCGATTTGTAGTTGATGAACTGGCAGCATTAGGAGTACCAGTACCTCAAGCTGCTTATGAAGATGAGGCAATTGATGAAAACGCCGTAGCAGAGTTGGCATGGTTAGAGGCTCGAATTGCAGTGTTAGGGGGAGACCAAGCCTTGTTAGTTTCTGCTTGGCAAGCAAATGGGTGGACTGTTGTCACTGCTAATGAAATACAAGCAAAGGGTACTGCTTTTTTGATTGAACTAATTGAAATCAGGAGGAATAATTGATGGCTCACCTAATGATGCACGCCCAAGTGCTGAAGCATTTTCACAAACTGCCCAAAAAAGTACAAAAAAAGGTTCCAGAACTGATTGAGAAATTTCAAATTAATCCTTGGGACACAGCAATTGGATTGCATGGGCTGAAAGAATCCATGCTCGATCACAAAGTTCGTGGAGCAGACTTACCAGATGGCTATCGGGCTATTGTAATTGCACCGGAGCAAGGTGATACTTTTCTACTGGTTCATATTGATTCCCATGACCGTTCTTATGCCTGGGCAAAAAACAAGCGTTTTGAAGTACATAAAAGTACTGGGGCATTCCAAATCTTTGACGTTCAAGAAACAACAGAAGCATTGCACGATGCTGTCACTCCCACACCAACAGTCGATGATTATCCTCTGCAAAATCTTGCCGATGATGATCTATTCCATGCTGGAGTACCGCAGCTGCTTATCCCAGCAGTTCGACATGTTAAGAGTGACCAAGAGTTGGAAGTACTTAGCGAATATCTACCACCAGAATGCTATGAGGCTCTCGTGGGGCTTGTAGCTGGTTTATCACTAGACGAAGCCCTAGCCCAAGCACTGGGAACCGATGTAGAAGATGAGCAACCTGTCACTATTGTCGGCCCCGGAGATTTCTCACAGCTTACCCAGCGACCAAACCGAGATTTAGTAGTAGTTGAAGGAGAAGAAACCCTCAAGGCAATGCTGGAAGGTGGTTCCTTAGAAGAGTGGCGAATTTTTCTCCATCCCCAACAAAGGAAGATTGTTGAGTGGCAAACTAATGGATCTATGAGTATCACAGGTGCAGCAGGAACTGGTAAGACTGTTGCCTTGATGCACCGTGCTGTTTACCTTGCCAAGCACCTAAACAATCCGAAGGAGCGGATACTGCTCACTACTTTCACAACAAACCTGTCTGTAACTATCAAAAGCTACTTACGCCGCCTCGACCCAATAGCAGCAGAACACATTGAAGTCACTAACTTAAATCAGCTTGCCCGCACTATTTGTTCTCGTAGTGGCTGGAAAGGGCGGATTGCTTCACCTGAAGAACTCAACGACCTTTGGGACGAGGTTTGGGCAGATCCAACTATACTTAATTTACCAATGTCAAAAGCAGAACTCCAAAAAGAGTTTGAGCTTGTAATTGATGCTAATGGAGTTGATTCTGAAGAAGGTTATTTAACCACCGTTCGTACAGGGCGGCCTCGGATGGGGAGAAAAGAACGACGTGAGGCATGGCCAATATTTCAGGCTTTCAGGCGTTTACTGCTCAAGCAAAACCTTTTAACTTTTGAAGGTGCAATTCATCAGGCACGATTTGCGGTTGAGCAAAGTAACTTTCCTCCTTTTAGGCACGTCTTAGCAGACGAAGTGCAGGATTTCAGCCTGGAAGCATTAAAATTAATTGCTGCTCTAAGTCAAGTAAATCAGGGTCTTTCAGATCCTCTATGCGTTGCTGGAGACGGACATCAACGTATTTATCGGGGTAAAGTGCCTTTAAATTTGGCAGGCATATATGTCAAAGGACGTTCCAGACAATTAAAAGTAAATTATCGTACCAGTGAACAAATCCGGCTTTTTGCTCAATCAATCCTTGAAGGCACTGTAATTGACGATTTGGATCGAGGACAAACCACAATTGTAGGTGATCGTTCCGTGTTTACAGGCCCAAAACCAGAAATTGTGCAGTGTGCGGATGAAAAAGAAGAGGCAAAGCGTATTGCTAGCTGGGCAAAAGAGTTGATTCAAGATGGGTTTGCTTTCCACGAAATCTGCGTAACACCTTATAAACCAGCAATTCGCACAGCACTGGAAGCAGAAGGTGTTCCAACTTTTGAACTCAAGCCCAGAGAAGAAGATCCAGGGCCAGAGGAGCCAGGGGTTCGCTTGGGGACAATGAAGCGAATTAAGGGATTGGAATTTAGAGCGATCGCAATGGGCTGTAGCAATGAATCTGACGCAATGAATAAACTTGCAGAAGCAGAATTACTTCAACGATGTGAGCGATATGTTGCTGCAACACGGGCAAGGGAACGTCTTCTTGTTTGTGTTAATGATTCGTTATAAATTTATCATCTAATTCTAATGGCCTACTGGCTATTTCAAGGCAACCCTAAGTATTACCGCATCATAGACGGCATCCGCGATTTTGAGCAGATGCCGTGGCTGGCAACACGCTATGCCAAAGACATGGTTACTGGTGATGGAGTAATGATTTGGAAGTCTGGCGATAAGGCAGGAATCTATGCGATCGCAGAAATCATCGAACCACCCAAGGTTATCGCTAGTCTGCCTGATATTGGTTACTAGATTGATACCAGCCGTATTGGTGTTAAACCTTGCGCCAAAGTTCGATTCAATAGCAAGCTGTTAGAAAAACCTCTGTTACGGGAAAACTTAAAACAAGACCATGTATTGAAAAATTTGATTGTCATTCGCCAGCCGAATGCTACCAATTACAGGATTACTTAGCAGGAATGGCAGCGTGTGCATGAGTTAAGGATATAGCAAAAGCAAATTATTGCAATCTTTATAACTAAATTAGATATGCTTATATAAATATATAAAATTTACTTATACTAAAAATGATCAATAGAATTAAAAACCTTTTAAAAGAAGCACAAATATTAAGTTCTCAAGCCGAAGCTAGACAAGCAGCAATTGCATTAATGCGTATAACTTTGCAATATGCGTGTATTTCACTAGCTGAGTGGTTAATTAAAATACGTGCTACATCAAGAAGTAATACATTACCTTTAATAGCGTTAAATTTGAATCAGTTACGTGAGCCTTCAGATGGAACATTAGTTAATGTCCTTGCAGAGTTGCTTGTTGCTGCTGAACATTACGGTTGGAATGGAGTCAGTCGTCCTTTTTGGCAACCAATATCTTCATCGCGTCCTTGTATTAGACTATCTAAAACTAGCAATCCAAATCTCCAAAACGTTTTACGGGAATTTGTACATCTTAGAAATGAAGGTGTGGAAGGTCATGGACTTCCTGGACAATTTGATCCTCAAGCTGAATTAGATGCTGTTAATTTAACAATAGAAAGCTTGTCTCAAATATTACCTAATATTTCTCATAACAATGAAAATTTAATACTTTTAATGCCTGACCAGACGGATTACACGCTACAACTACTCAAAAGCTATGGAGGAAATTTGATATGTTATCGTAAAATCAAAAAAGGAACTGCGGGAAATTGTATTGTTTATGCACAGGTACAAAAATCCCTTTTTGAACGAGAGGCAATTACATACGAAACAAAAGATGTCTTAGGCGCATCTGACATCAACGACTATCCAACATATAGTATTTGGACTTCCTTCGATGATAATTGGTCTCCTTTAGCTTTGATACCAGAACGGCTAACACGTAATTTTACTGGACGCGAAAAAGAGTTAAATGAATTAAAAGAATGGGCAGATGATATTGATTCACGTGCGTGTATGCTTTTTGGTGATGGAGGTATAGGAAAAACTACTGTTGCTGTTGAGTTTTTACATCGCATACTTGAAGGTAAGATTAATACTGTATGGAAACCTGAATTAATTACATTTTATACTGCAAAGCAGACACGTTGGGGTTTAAATGGTTTAGAAATAATACGGATACGTGAAGTTGGTGTTGCGGATGCTGCTATTGCTATAGTACGGGCGTTAGAATCAAAACCTCTTACCAAAGACTGGTACAAATCTAGTTCCGATTTGTTGATTAAACAGTTAGCTAGTTATTTACAAGAATGGGGTATAGATCGCAAATCGCATCTTTTGGTTTTAGACAATACAGAGACAATGGTAAGCAATGCTGAAGACATTAATGCATTGGCTGCTCAAATAAAAGATTTGTCTAGGAAAGTTGGACGGGTTCTACTAACATCACGTCGCCGTGAAGCAATAGAAGCGCAACCAATTGAAATTAAGCCTTTTGATGTTGATGAGTCCGTTAGTTTCCTTCGCGCACGTGCCGAATTACTTAAACGTCAGTCAATACTTCAAGCAGGACAAGCAACATTACGCCAATATGCTAATAAGTTGGCAAATAAACCTTTAGTTCTTGAAGTTTTTATTCAAGCTTTGGATGATCCTCATCTTAGTCTTCAACGTGCATTTGATCGGGTATTGAGAATGCAACGTCAAGATTTAGGAGAGTTTTTATATGATGATGCATGGAGACGCTTGTCTACCAACATGAAACATTTACTACTGTTGATGACTAGAGTTTCAGATATTCATGACGATTTACTGCTTAAATTATGTTGCTCAATAGCAGAAATTACTGTGATTGAAGCAAGTGAAGCTCTTGAAGAAAGCCGAGGTATTGCTAGTATTATAAGATTTAATGATCATTTGCAAATTTCATTTAACTCAGAATTTCTCAAATATTGTGAAAATAGAATAATTCTTATCAACGGTACAAATTATCCTATGGATTCTTCTGTAACAAAAGTTAAAAACCGTTATAACGAATTTATAAGAAGTAATTCAACTAAAATACGTGACCGCGTAGATAAAGCTTACAGACATACTTATGCACGTGCTGCATGGCTAGCCTATAAGGAACAGAGATTTGATGACTGTGAACTTTTCTACGAAGAGGCAACTGTAAGAGATAGTACTAATGGCTGGCTTTTTGATCGTTATGCCTATTTTCTATTTTCTCAAAGCAGATTAGAAGAAGCTTTAGATAAGTCTAAAAAAGCAACAGAAATAATTAAAAATGATCCAGATGCTTGGTTTACTAGAGGAATGATTGAGGCACGTTTGGGTAAGACGCGAGAAGCACTCATATCACTAAGAAATGCAAAAGACAATGGTAAATCAGAACATTTATGTCTATTACAACAAGCTTATGCTTATTGGGAAGATGTCCCACCAAATAAAGCAATGGCAAGAGTATGTATTGAGGAATCTGAAAAAAAAGTTTCCAGCAGTGATCCATATTATTTGAAACATTTATCTGAACTGCGTGCTTTGCAGAATCGTATTAATCTTACCTAGCTAATTAACAGTAAAAATACTAAACGTGCTATTGTTTAAATAATATTGTATCTGATCCTCTACTCAAAAACTTACTTGGGAGGCAATAAAAGCGATTTTAAGTTCTCTATCGTTTGGGTTTCCCAGTCTGCATATCCTATTGGATTAGAGTGAAATTGCTGCCATGCCTGTTGCATCAGCGACGGTAGGTTATCGTTGGTGAGAGGTTGTTTGTCGTAAGCAATTAACCCAATTCGTTGACATACAGCAATTACTTGTTGTGAAAGTTTACGTAAAATCTCATCTGGATAACAGTATTGGTACTCTAAATCTGGTGAGTCTTCCATAATCGACTTAAAATGTTCCCATTCGTGAGAAATTTTTTCTATCTGCTCTAGCTCTCCCAGTTCCTCAAGCGTCAATAAAATTGCGCGCATTCTAGCTTCATCCGCAGGGTGTGTTCCCTCTTCTTCCAAGCTTGGGGAATAAATTTCAGCTTCAGATTCAAGTACAAGCCTTAAATGAGACCAGCCATAAGCTGAACCTACAAGATAAGTCGCAAAAATATCGCACGAAAACTCGATAACATATTCCTGAAGCCAAGCTTGTTCTAATAACTTAAAATAAGTTGGATAATTTTTTGATGCGGCTTTATTTTTTAATATTTCCCGTTGTTTTTTGATATATTTACGTATAGTTATTGCAAAATTACGAATAATTTCATGCTCATAACAGTTGTAAAATAAATGCCCAAGTTCATGTACAAAATCTGGGATTGCTAGTAAAAATTTATCTTCGCATAAAGGAATATAGATTATATTTTCTGTAGGTATAGCAGAAAAATATTCGGAACTATGGGCGCTAACTAAGGGAGGAGTATCAGAATAGTTTATGTTTTTGCAAAAAAATTCTGCAAATTTATAAAAGTAATAATCTTTACAATTAAAATGATATAGTAATGTCAGTTTTGAGGTTTCTAAAATGTTTACTCTTTCTGCACAACGTCTATATGATTTAATTTGATTTTTTAGTAAAATTGTTACTCCAAAATCAGGATCATCAATAATTTGTTTGATATCGTATACCAAACTTTCTAACTCTGCGTCTACGTTGTTAAGATACAAGTTCAGTTCTTCTGGTAAGCTTTTCAAGGATTGTAAGTCTTGCCTTAACGCATAACATCGTTTAAGAAGTAAACGAACTTGTCCGCAGAAAAATTGTGATGACATTTTCGATCTACCTTTACCTTCTTCGTAGCTTACGATACAATCTCGTAGTTTCAGCATCTAATTGTTCGCATAACTCATCAATGCGATTAATAAAGTCACTTGTCAGTTCTTGCCCATCACTTAAAATTTGTTGAACTTCTTTTAGGTCATCCTTGTACCAATTAATATCTCCTTTATGCTGCTCTTGTAAGCGTTTAATAAAAAATGGTGGTATTTGAGGTAAATATTGTTCATTCTCTTCAAGAGAATTATTATCATTTAGCTGTGTAACAACTTTATCTAAAATATCGGCTAGTTTTTCTCTGGCTGTAGAAAGTTCTTGTGCCGAAATGTGTTCTGCACTGTTTAGCTTATAATGATGTTTTTTCAGTAAAATAATAGAATCATTAAGAGTTTTAAACAAAATAGAAGTATTTTTATACTCTTGAGAAATTATTCCGATTCCGCTCATTACTGCTTACCTCCTTTAAGTTTCCACTTCGTCATCCTCACCTAAGTTTCTACTTATTTCCTCCTCATCAGGTTCATCCTCGCTATACAGGGCTGCTTCGTCGTCGGAATCGCTAGCAATAGGTTCAAGGAAAGTATCACCTATTTTAATCGTAGCCGGATAGCGGGCAGCTTTATCAGGAGCAGCCCAAGAACCTAACTGAGCCAAAGCAAAAATATCGCTAAGTACGTTTCTCATATCTAAATCGCCGTATGCAATCTTGATATGTAACGGATTAGCTGTACCAGAAAATTCAAAAGGGAACCCTGTGGTACAAATAATGCCTTCCCTGTTGTCGATAAGGAAATAGTCACCAATACTAGGATTCTCAATGACTTCATCCTGTTCGTAATACAGTCTGAGACGTGCAGAACTGGTTTTGTGAATTTCGATAACCCCTATGTTAATATTTTCGGATAAAAATCCTTCTTTTTGCAAAGAATTAATAGATTTTACAAATCCTTTATGTTCTTCGGTGAAACTACGTCCGTCTCTATGAATAACAATCGAGGATGGCTGTAATTTTAAAGAACTAATATCTTCTCGTAAATCTTTTTTAAGAATACTAGATATTTGTCTTTCGGTGAGCTTTTCTCCTTGCGGAGATTTATGATAGCGAAAATAACAGTTTTCGCCTGCATTGTATATATACGTAAACCCTGCAATATTATTTAGTACATCAATGCCAATGTATACGTCATAGTAAAGTGGTTCTTTAAGCGCAAAAGGCCATTGACGATTAACTAATAACATTCCCAGTGCTGCATACTTTATGTAACCATAATATTTTCCTTTTCTCTTTTCAATCAAATCATATTCATTATTATTTGGCTTAAAGAAATCTTTTAATTTAACAGCATTTATACATTGAAATTGCAAAATTTCAAATAGTTCTCGCTTGATAAAGTTATGAAGGTCTGGATGCGCTTTTTCGGGCAATATTAGTAATACACGTCCTCTATCAATTTCATTTTCTTCAATCCCGTTTTTAATTGCTTCAACTTGTTGACGAAGGTTTTTAGCTTTCTCATCATTATAAATTATCTTTTTTAGCTCGTAAGGATGGGACAAAAATTTTTTCATTTGATACTCGAAATTATTTTGAAAATTCTTAGCTACAGAGCGATTTAACGACTTAGGTATAAAAATATATTGAATTTCTAATCGTTCTTTAACTAATAATCCTGCTTTTTCATCCAACAGCAGATTCATTCGTGCTTTGCCATAATTTAGGACATCTACTCCTGTGTCTTCACTGTCTCTCTTAACATGGAGAACTTGCTCATTACCAAAAAGCAGATCAGGAATATCAAACTTTTCAATAGTTTTCTTTAAAGGTTGTATTGTAACTACTATTTTTGTACTATTTCCGAAAAATATATTTTGGAAATATCTACCTATAATTTCCTCACTTTTATGCAGTCTTTGTGAGGCTTTTAATATAGAATACTTATGAATATTAGAGTTTTTAAAATCATTAGTTTTATAAGTTTTAAAGCATAAAGCACCTGCCCCATAACGCTCAATAGCTTTGTATGGATACTGGTAATTGATAGCAGTTGAATCTTGATCTAGCTGTGCTATTAAATCAGGAAGTGGCAAACCACAGTTACTTAAAGTATAGTCATATACATTGCACATTTTGTTATCTTTTTCTGAGAAAAATAATTGTTCGATGAGAGAATTTCCAGTACTTCCCATTAATTGTATTCGATACCATTGAGAGCCGAATTTATAAAGAAAATGCTGAAATTTATAATCATTGATTTTGCTTCCGTTACTTAGATATTGTAAAAGAGATAACCTGTCAATATAACGTATTGTTGAGTCCAAAGAGATATAAATTTTTTTATCAAGTAAATAATGAAGACGATAAACAAAGCCAGGCAACGCATCTACTTGGCTATTATCTTCTGAATTTATTGCATCTCGAAAATAAAACGATCCAAAACTATCATTCCAGATTTCTGGAACTTTCATCAATACAGTACGAATATCATAATTTAATAACCTAATTGCTAATTTTACTTGGTCTGGAGCTATATTACTGTAATCAAGATGATGTACTTTAGACTCTGGTACAAGTTTTGCAATATGTGGAACTAAACGCCATTCAGTTTTTATTTTATCAACTGGAGCAGTTGTAGCAAGATAAGCCTTTTTCTCTTGCCATAATACACAGACTGGCTTCTGGACAGAAGATGCAACCATTCCTGCTAAACGATTAATATTCTCCAGATAATTTTTATGTGTATCTGGAAGATTAGTAATTTCCAATAGTTGATAGCTACAGCTTAATTCTGATAAATTTTCGATAGCAAATAAGTTGAAAATATGATTATTCATTGAGCGAACCTCACGCACATTCTTTCAAATTTACAATATTCGCAAGACATAGGACTATTTGCATACTCATAGTCTTCCAGGTCATCTAGATTATATTTACGTTCTCCTGTTAAAAATTGGATATCTAGAAGACTACGATAAATAAAGTCTTCAATTTGAAGTAAATTTTCTGCACTTACGGTATATTTGACGAATTTACCTTGAAGAAGATTAGCCTCTACTAAAAGTAAATCTTCAGCCTTATAGTTTCGCCACTGCCTGTCTTTTAAAGCAGCAAATCCATAAAAGTATAATTGCTTAGAATAATCACTTGTTTGAACACGACTGATTTTCCAATCAATAATACAAAGTTTATTACTATTGTTCTGACTGTAAGGGACTGCTAAATCTAGTTGCGCTGATAAATTGCTTCCATTGAATTTAAAGTATATTGATTTTTCTGGGAAATAATCGTCAGCACCTTGTAAAAATTTTATAAATCTCGTATTTGAATAAATGAATTCATAGCATTGCTTAATATCTTTATATAAACTATCAATTTTTTCTTGAGGAATTGGTATTCCATGTTCATGATCTCGTAAAGCTAAAAAATTACTTCCAGCATCCTTTTTTTTCAAATTAGGATCTTTGTATCTTTGGTGGTGCGAAAATTCAAACTGTGCTTTCGCTAAAGTGATAGTTTTATCTAAGAGTTCTTTTTCTGAAATGAGTATACCCCCCTCTAAAGATTTAATTAAATAAAGTTCGATAGCACTGTGAACTAAAGAACCTCGCCATTCATCAATACTTTTTAGTTGCCTGAGCATAAATGCTTCCCTCCGAAGAGGGTCTTTAGCATTATGGAAAGCCATGATGTTGCTAAAAAAATACTGCCTTGGGCATCTGCGGAAGCAGTTATGTGTAGAGATTGACCATTTCATGTTCAGTACAGTACATTTGTTCTTTAGGATTGATGAGCAATTAAAATTGTAAAAGAAAACAATTAGAAAAAATTATACTTGGATTTGCTTTTCCGTGTTGGCTTTGGGAATAAATTAGTATTGACACAACAAGAGATGCTGCATCTGCAATTCTTGCTGAATAAGTATTTTGAAACTCGATAATTTATGATTAAGAAAGTTAGATACGGCAAAACTGTTGTGATTAGCGTCTTATAATACTTTTGCCAACATCACCCCACATACCTACAACCGTCCCCAAAGTTCACTCATACTTCTTGCCACTGCCCCAAATACCCATTCCAAAACGGCTCACCCATTTTGGAAAATGAACAACCCGCAGCGATCGCTCATAACCTAAAAATCAAGCCATCCATTCAACACAGTCGGGAGCCTTCGCAACCAACTGCCCAAACATCATCGGTTGTGCCTCCTCAAACGCCACCATCAGCCCCCAACGCTCATCACTTGTGAGGCAATACTTCTCGGTTAAGAATTAAGCGGTATTGAGAATAGAAAAGGTGAGTGGTTGAAATTTAGTTCCCATTGCTCTGTGGATTGGTTTTCTAGATGGGAACTTTGAGCGAGGTTTTTTAACTACTCTGGGGTTAGATATGCTTTGTCTTGGAGGAATTTTTTGCTCCAAAATTTCAATAATTAGCTTGGAGAAAAAAAGGGGAGTTGCTCGTTACTGGCATCCTGAAAATCAGAAATAGCCCGTCGAATAACTTTGAGAGTACCAGTAAAACCTAAGCGCAATGGAGATATTCCAGCGTGAGTTGCTGCTTGAAACATCAAAGTGCGAACTGCATAATGTCCTAAAAGCCAGCCGTAGATTTCTTGAACAACTTCACGGGGTTTAAGAGAGCGAATTGGAGTTTTGCGCCCATTGAGATGAGTTTTCAACTCATCAATAGTATTTTCGATTTCCCAACGTTGATGATATTCGTTAGCTAATAATAAAGCTGGAAACACAGCAATATCCATCAAACTGGTAATTAAGCGATAAGTTTTTTGTCCATCATCAGAGTCGATAGTGTATTCTATGACCCGAACCTGAATCTGTGTCCCACCTTTGTTTTTGGACTTGCGATCTGGAGCAATCCACGACAGATATGAGCCATCTTCTAAAACTTTTTCTACTGGAAATTTAACATTCTTCGGAACTCGTCCAAGATATTGGCATCCACGATTTTTAGTAGCATGAACCATCCGATAAGAATGTAACCCTCTGTCCCACATTAGTAGCATCCCTTGACCACAGCTTCGTAGTAGTTTTAAAGCTCGCACTCTCTCACCGATACGATAGGGACACATTAAGGCATCAACAATCAGATGAGTTCCCGCCTCCACTAACAATACCAAACGTACCTTCGGGAAAGCAGCCCTAGTTCCCTTTCTACTCCCTGGATATCCAAATACTCTGGCATTGGCAGTACTATCTGGCACATCCAAAACCGTACCGTCTACTGCCATGACTCGCAGTCCTCCTAAAAATGCCCCTGGCGTTTGTGGTGTCCCTAATGGCCGGACTATTTTTTCAAATAGCTGGCTCATTACCCGACATCCTAATCTCTGCCTCGCTTCGCTGATTGAAGAACTACTTGGTGCTTTCCAATACTGTCCCAATCTTGTCCATTGCCTATTTAATCCCTGAACTAAATTCTTCAAGACGGTTCCCATTGAATCCGATGCCCACAAACTCATCGCTATTACTAAACAAACTGTCAGTTGCGATGGCAATTTTCGCTTACGTTCTTCAACACTGCCTGTCTGCGCCAAACTTTGTACAATTTTCTCCGGCGAAATCACCGTTTCTATTGCTCTCAATATCAACTCTGCTTCAACTGTTGGAGCGATGAAAGAGAAATCTTTTAGCTGCACTAGTAGTCTGCCAAGCCAACTTTGCTAGGTTAAATTCGGATATAAACGCTGCATTTTTCGGCGAGCATCTTTGGTTTGAAAACCCCAATAGACACTGGCTTTTTGCTGATTACGTTGTTTCTCCCAAGCGGCAATCTCAGAAGTTAATGTTTCTGGATTAGGAATACGGCGTTCTAAACATTGGCGAGACAAAACAGATAATTCAATTTCTACTTGATTCAGCCAAGAAGCGTGTTTAGGAGTATAGTGAAACTCTAATTTTTGAATAATTCGACGTGCTTCTTCTGGTGAAAAAACTTCATATAATGCACTGGGGGTATGAATATTCAAGTTATCAACTACTAAACGAACAACATCGGCATCTCGGTAGCAAACATCTACTAAATTTTTCATCTGTTTAGCAAAATCGGCTTTAGTTCGACGCTCTGTAACTTCGATATGCCGCCAGCCCGCCAAGGGTTGAAAACATGCAAATAAATTTACTGTCCCGTTACGTTTATACTCAAAGTCATAACGTTCAGGCTGCTCCGGCTCTGGTGGCAAAGGAAGTCTTACTTCTTCTACTAATTGGTATGGACGTTCATCAAAGCAGACTACAGGGCGTTTAGGATCATAAGGCTCATTGTATAAATCCAGCACATCTTCCATTCGGAAAACATATTCTGCGTTAACTTCAGGAATACACCATTGTTCTTTCAACCAAGGCTTGATTTCGTTTTTTTTAAAGTTTGACGTACTGTTTCATCTGAGATTGAATCTATGATACCAACGTTCACTAAATGATCTGCTAATAATTGCATTGTCCAACGTACTCTTCCGACTGGTGGATTAGAACAAGCAGTTGCAATCAAAAATGCTTCTTGTTTTTCATCTAACTTTTTAGGTTTTGGTGGATGAACTTCATCCTTCAAAGCAAAATCTAACCCCCCAATGACAAATTTTTCTCGTATTCGTTGCACTGTTGCAACATGCGCTCTAACTATGCTAGCGATCGCTTGATCCGTTTCTCCTTCAGAAGCCATTAGAAGAATGTTTGCACGGGTTATAGTTCTTGCTTTGTGCTTACCTTTTTTAATTATTGCTTGTAGCTGAGAAACTTCATCTTCATTCAAGTCAACAATGTACTTTTTCGCCATGTTACACCCCATTTTTGGCTATTTTACCAATTAGGGGTTTTACTTAGCAAAGTTACCTTGGCAGACTACTAGTCTTTGCGATCGCTATTTCAGGACAACAATTGTCACTTTACAACAATTTTAACCTTAACCGAGAAGTATTGACTTGTGAGGGTGGAAAGGAATTCTTTGACCGCTTCCACTCCCCACTCTACCAATCCCTTAAGCCCAGTAGCATAAGACTTGATCTGCTGCCATTTGTCTGGTTAATCTCCGTACTCCCTATCGTTTTAATAACCGTGAGCCTCTACCCTTTATGCTGTTTATGTCACTGAGATTGATTGCCCAGATAGTGAAACACCTGTGGAGTGGATGTTGTTGACTACGGAAGTTATTGCAGATATCCAGATGGCTTCTACAATTTTATGCTGGTATACTTATCGTTGGCGTGTTGAAGAATACCATTAACATACCCCTTGGGTATCGCGTATTTGGCTATCTGCCCAGACTGGGGCATTTGGTTAATTTCTGAATCACACCATTTGTGTGTCAGCATTATAATTGGCTCACTTTTTGTAAATGAGTTTGGCAAAGCGATCGCGTTGCTTCCGGGCTGGCGATCGCTTTTGCTTTGCTTTGTGGATACTTTTAGTATCTATGCCTGTTAATATAGCACTGAGAGTGTCTAAATGGGAAATAAAATCATGCTAATCTTAGCCTCGGCTGCTCCCTATGTCAGTTGGGGAGAAGGAAGGGCAAAACTTTTTAAAGCCTTACTTAAAGCAAAATTTGGCACAGAAATTTCATCTTACCAAGTTCATAGATTATTGGTAGATTCTAAAATTGACGATATCTCTATTGCTTACACAAAGAAGCTTATGGGCGATAGTGGTAAAAATTATATTGCCCAAACGGTAGCTTTGGATAAAGTAATCAAAATGTGTAAAGCGTTAGAAATACCTGTAGACGAACTCGTTCCAATTTTTGAGATAGAAGCCCCTAAAAACTTTATAGACCCTCTTGACTTAGACACTAATAGTATCTAAAATAGTAAACATGAAGGAGGAAAAAAGCGCCAGCCTCCCAGAAAAATAAAGCGGCGCTCACCACTGAACCTTGAAAAAAGTGAACAGAAAACAAAGCCCCCAGGTAGCGGAAGCAGCGAATAGTCAAGGCTGGTGAAGTAAGGTAAGGGTGGAGTGGGTTCCAAATAAAAAGTTGCTATAGCAGTACGAAAGTCGCTTTGAAGCTTGTTGCCGACTGCCGCCCCGATCAAGAGATATGCTGCTGTAGCAAGCTCCAGCCACTGGCTAGGAGCAAGAAAATATGAGGCTTCGCCAATTCTAGAGTGAGAGTGTTGTGGCTTGCCACAACAAACTGACTAATAAAAATAGGACGATCGCTCCGTCGGACAAACTGCGCGATCGCCCTTTTACCCATTTAAGAGGTATTTCTAATGATGACACAACTTTCAGCCCCTACGCTAACAAAAGATCCGCTAACCACACGCGATCGCCAAATCATTGCAACTATCGTCAATCAGTCAGACTACTCAAAAGAGTGCAAGCCCGAAGATGTAGTGACTATCTGGATAAACTCGGATGATATCGTGTGGGTGAAAATGACCCACGGCTATGCTCGCTACCACAAAGAGCCATTCAAACGCGCTGTTGCAGAAATAAAAGCGAGTCTTTCTGCTTCAGTAAAGCGTAATCACAACGAAGAAAGGGAATTGAAACAAGCTTCTGAGAAAATAGGCTTGTTAGGTGATTGTGACTGGCTATCGTTGAGCGTCCAACACCATTCTGATAAAGTAATCGGTCATGCTGGTTGTTATATCTCTCACAAGGCTCGAATATTAACCCCGCCATCTGAATGGGATTTCACTCTGCCGAAGTGGAATATGCCTGCTGCCATCTGTCCAGACTGTGGTGGTCATGGGTGCGGTAACTGTGGGTATCGCGGGACTCGTGCAGAAGACTTGTGCGAACCAGTGGACGGCTATCGACTGACCTATGTAGGATGCACTAGCGTTCAGACGGCTCACAATGTATATCTGGACGGTGAGTTTTTGGGCATACTCTTCAAGGTTAGAAACACTGATGAGTCATGGGAAAACGACCCTAAGACTTACTATTGGCGCTGTGGCGATGGAGTACAGCATTGGAGTGTGAAAGAGGCTGTAGAGGTGCTATCTAGGGCAACTGCTCCGATTGAACTGCTGCAAGTTCGTCGGGAGTTGGTAGCGGCGTAGATAAGAAGGTGGGTTCTTATACCCACCACACAAGCTTTTCTCAACCCTTATAAAATAAAACACAGTTCGCCAGGGACAAAATGACCCAACAACCTCACCAACCTCACGACAAATTTGCCAAAGAATTTCTAGAGGAATTACTAGCTCCTTTAGGTGAAGTGAAAATTAACAGGGAAGTAACAGATGCAACAAGATTTGTAGATGTATTATTTTCACCTTCCCCCCAAGCCCAAGCAGAAAATCTAGGATTGCTGGGAAGAATTGCCCTGTTAAATACAACGCTACTCGAACCATTTCGCAATCAGCCCAGCAGAACAGAAGTACGTAACTGTTTCATGAAGCTGTTTACTGTGATTGCGGATTCTCAGCGCAAAGCCAAGCGAGAAGAAACAACCATTAGCGAGGATGATTTAGCTCGTTTGTGGATTATATCGCCTAGTGCTTCAGCCTCTCTGTTAGCAGATTTAGAGGTTAAGCTAGACTTAGAAAAGTGGCCTTGTGGCGTTTACTTTTTCCAAAAATGTTTTAGAGGCGCAATACTAGCGATTAATGAGTTACCCGTCACCGAAGAAACTTTATGGTTCAGGCTTTTAGGACGGGGAACAGTGCAACAGCAAGCAGTAAGTGAACTGGTTGCCCTTCCACCAGAGAATATTGTCCGTCGTAATGTTCTTGAAATGGTTTACAGGTGGCGTATCAGTGTAATGACACAAACAGATTTAACCGAAGATGACCAGGAGTTAATCATGAATTTAACAGAAGCTTATCAAGAAGCTAGGGCTGCTGCTGTACAAGAGGGAGTAGAGCAAGGACAACGCCAAGTTGTAGAAAACTTGTTGAGATTTAGGTTTGGTTCTGTGGATGAAGAACTCTCAAAAGTGGTCGATAATTTGTTGCAGTTAGCACCAGATGACTTTGCAAGATTTTTACTGGAATTGTCTAGTTTATCCCGTGAAGAGTTGTTAGCAAGATTTAATTCACACTAATAATCCGTAACTACAAATAATTAGTAATAGAAAGCGCTTTTGTGAAATCAAGAGCGCTGTTTTATTGGCTCTACGTTTCATACATTTGTAATCAATGGCTTCGCCAATGTGAAAGTGAAATGTATTGGTATTGAACAATGAACCCTCAAGAAAATGCTGAACTACTTGCTGCCTTAATGCGCCAGGAAGAATTACTTAAGCAGTTAGTTGCAGCAATCAATAAGCCAAAACTGGGATTGCACTCTGAAGCTGGCAATTGTAAAATCTACTGCAATCGTCACAATGGTTCGCTGTGGTACACCCTAAACAACAGTGAAGCGAGTGCGATTACTCAAACTGCCTTAACTGGATATCTAAAAGAACTCAAATTTGAGAAGTGTGAGCGCAGAGGAAAGGAAGTTTACAAGTTGCTGATTACAATTCAAGCAGACAGACCCTATATATTAGAAAGTGGTCATGATACTCACTTTGCTAAATCTGTATTAGCTGCGATCGCAACTTTGACCCCAGAACAATTGTATTCTCCAATCACACTACAGCCTACTCCAGGGACGACAGATGAAAATGTGTTGTTCTGTCGCGTATGGGTAGAGTCGGAATTAGTGATGGCATCCTACAACGAGCAAACAGAGTGGCGAGAGGTCAGTAAACAGGCTTTAGCTGTAACAAAAGCTGCGAATGAAATGGTGCTTTAACTTGTTGTAAACAGGGCTTGAGAGACTGTAGTTATAAGTTACTCAAGCTTTGTCTACAGCTAATACGTGCTGTTCAACTATTCACAACTAATCACAGATGACTATTACAATCGTTCACCCCAGTATCGAAAACTTACAGCAGTTTTCTGACTCGTTCGACATTGAAAAATTATTGCAATCTGAGGGAGTTCTGCCGTGGCTTCTAGCAAATGGTTGGAATTATGACGATGAATGTTGTTTGATTGCAAATATTATCGATGAGTCTACCAGTATTGATGAAGTTTGGGACTCTGAAGAGTTTGATTTCAAGGCTCTGCCTGATGAATTAAAGGAAAAACTCAATCAAATCTTTGAGCATTTCTATTTGTAATCTTCCGCCACTCTCAATCAATAATTAACGCAAAGGCAACGAATTATGCGTGAAAAACTCTACAGTCAGATTTAATTAGCCTGACTGTAGAGAAAATCGATTCCACGATAAATTATGGCACACTTCACTGCTAATAAGATGGAATTAAATTTGATTAAAGTTTACGACACAACGCTATTAAGCTCATCGAAAGTTTACCAAATAAACGGTACGCTTTCCCGATATTTGGGTGATGAGGGTAGTATACAACATCCACAGTATCTATTTGTACCTCTGCCAAATCAAAGAAAAAAAGCCAGCTTTCGACTCAATCGAAACAAACTTATGACCCGTTGTTATGAAGTCGAAGGCATGGTTTATAACAAGCCTGTGGCACAGGATAATTCACAGCAACTTCAACTATTTTGAGTTATGTCAATACATAAACCACCAGTCATTAAAAGACATATTCGCCTAAATAGCTCTAAAAAAGTAATCTATAGAGCTAATACAGACCTTCACAAGTTGAGAAATAGCCACAAAGAAAGCTTCGCTTAATTGAGAGTGAAAATAATGATTGAGGTAAATAATCATGGTACAAGCAATCGACAACCCTATCGCAGCGAATTTCCTAACTGATGCAGTAGTCGAGCGCCACAATTTCTCACAGTTAAATAAAACCCGCATCAGATTTCGTATCCAGTTAAAGAAAAGTACAAAGTCTGCTGCTCCTAAATGGGCGGATGTGCTAAAAGCTGAAGTTTCTGAAATCGAATCAGACCTTGTGAAAGTTACTAATTCCGAAGTCGGTTTGCGAGGTATTAAGGTATTTAAAAAGCTTGATGAGGCTGCTGCCCAATTGAGGCAAGAGATTGCTTCAGTTCAAGAGTGGATGTCTGCTGATACTGGTGATTGGGTTTGTCCGATTGATTTAGCTCCCTTGGTATGGAATCAGTTAATCAATATTAGGGATAATATCGCCCCTGGTTTACGCAATCAATTAAAAGCTGATTACGAAGCGGGACTTCTTGATTATCAAGAGCGAATTGACCAGTTCCTGTCACTTAACACTTGGGAATTACCCCACGATAAGCAAGAATCTGTAAAAGCTAATTTGTTAAGAGCATTTCCGACTCTGACTGACCTCGAAGACTATTTGCAGGTCGTTATTGGTCGCCCGGTGATTATCCCGGCATTGTCCGAACAACTCAATCAGCAACAAGCCAAATGTCTAGACCAGATTACCAAGTTCATTCAGCAGTATGACCAAAATCTGGAGCAAAGGCTACGGGAATCTGCGATCGCTGGTGGTGAACAACTCGCCGCGCAGTTGCTTGAAGAGTTGGCTGATTGGGAACCAGGGAGGAAACCCATACAGTTTAAAAAGAAGATGGAGCGTCATCTGATGAAGGTTCAAGTGCTACTGGCAAACGCATCACCGGAGGCAGGCAGTAGCTTGGAGGCGATGATGGCGCACTTAGATTCTATCGTTAACGATCCAGCGATTGAGTCTAAGAATCTTGGTTCTGATACGCGCAGTCAATTACAGCAAAAAATGGAAGAAATTCGGATCAAGTTGTTAGATGAACAACGCAATCTACAATCACTTGCGACTGACGACGTGGGCTTATCGAAAGCTACCGTGATGTCGTTTAAGTTCCGGTAAAAAACAGTCTTGGGCGGGTGCATTCGCCCAAGACTAAGTACCTTAAACGAAAAATGGATATACACCTCACAAAGAATACCGCACTTCTACCGCTATAGGAACAAGATTCTCATGTCACATTTCTCAACAGTTAGAACTAAACTTGCTAACCGTGAATGTCTTATTTTTGCACTCACGGATCTAAACCTATCACCGCAAGTTCATGAAGAAGCGCAGCCACTAAAAGGATACTACGGTGGTTCTCAAGGACAAAGTGCTGAAATCATCGTATCTGGTCGCACCATAAAAGCCCGTGCAGACATCGGATTTAAGCGGAATCAGTTAAGCGGCGTGTACGAAATAATATACGACAGTTACGAAACAGTTCCGAAGTTGGGCAAAGACTTTTTCAGTAATAAACTAATGCTGGCTTATGGTAAGCATTTGGTTCGTATCAAAGCTGCCGAGTTACAAGAAAAATTTGGTGAATGTGCGATCGCTGAAGAAACCAAAGGGACTGTGCAAACCCTACGGCTGACTTTTGCCGGACATCAGGAAGTTCAACAATATGTAAGGAGATAAACATGGAACGTTCAGTTTTGATTCATTTTGACAGCGCTACAGGTGAAGTTCGTGTAGAGGCTGAGGGATTTGAAGGGTTGCATTGGTGTCAAGTTAAGGCAGAAGCCCAAATGTCAAGCGACCTGGCGGCGTTGCGTCGGTGTCGCTGACGAACAGCTTTCACAAGACCCATAGAACGTTGATGCTCAACTAGCCAAGGAATCAGTTGTAGTTGTGAATTGTGCGATCGTGCGCGATGGAAAAAATATAAACTGCGAAACACCATTTCTACGGAAATACGTTCAATGGGTTGTCGTAGAGCGATCGCTACATCAGCACACAAGTCATTTAGAACAGCGTAGAAAATCCAAGTAGCGTATATTTGCATTTGTACACCGTTAGTACCACCAACCCACAGATAGGACAAGCCCAACAATCGCTTAGTCAATAAAAATGCGTCCTCAATCCGCCAACGTCGTCGGTATAAATCACAAACTTCTTGTGCCGAAAGTTGTTGTGGGTCAAGAACATTAGTTAAGTAATGATACCAAGTCTTACCCCACAATACTGATACTAAGCGCATGGGATGGTGGCAAGGGTGAGTGTGATTCAATCCCATGTGAATAATTTCATCTTTGTAGTGAGAGCCTTGAGAAAGTACACGTGTTACCCGATATGTCACCAAATTCTTCTGGCGTGTGAGTACATACTTACCAGTTGCGGTAAGAGAATCAAACCACTCAAAGCCATAAAATCCCATGTCTACTATCAGTAAGCCACCATCAGGTAAACGTTCTAACAGTGCTTGCCACCAACGAGTCTCATTCATTTTGGCATCAGCATCATACCAAATTGCTACCGGAGTGTGAGTGAAAGCTTCTACAACCATCAGTATTTTTCCTGCCAACACCGTACCTGTTTTTTCTTGCAGTTGTCCGAAGTGTTTTTTCATTGCTTCGAGTGTTGAGGCATCTGCAATCCAGATAGCGGTAAATCTTTGTGCTACTGATGACCAAGCTGGGGCTAATTCTCTTACGCTCCTTTTCACTGCCAGACGCTCTATCACTTGCTCGAATAATTTCGCAAATAGTGTAGCCGGCAAACTATTGAGTCTTTGTGACAACGCTTGCTTACTCACTTTTGTTGCTTTCACCCACATTAATCCCTCTATTTCTAGCGATCGCAATACATCTGTGAGATGCTGTATTTGTCGATACACTATACTCAATACTATTGCTGCCATTACTGGCAAGGTCAGTACTCGTGAACGCAAGCTCCGTTCTTTGTCTTTTACCCCTTTGAGGTTAGCAAATGTACCTGGGCTGACTAGTTCAAACAGTCGTGATTCTATCTCTTGGCTGGCTGGGGCAGGTACGCTGACTCGATGGCGAAAATCTGGATTCCCTTGCTTTTTCCGTGGTTTACTCATGGCTTTTTCAACACAGGGGTGTTAATGGACTTTTACCATTGATTTGCCCACTCTTGACAGCCATCTATCTTTCTTAACTTGACACCAATGGAAGGGTTGAGTTGTTTATCGGCTACGCAACCATTTGAAGAAGCACTTGGAGTTGTCAGCGAGAGCGATCGCATTTTCAAGGACGAAGCCCAAACCCAACAACTTCGGACAACTTCAACCCACTCTATTCGCTTACGGCAGTAAATCAGGGAAAAGGGGAACCGCGACCTAACAATTCGCAATTCGCAATTCGCAATTCGCAATTGAAAATGCGAATTGCGAATTCATAATTGCGAATTGTTTTGACGATTGGGTTCCCCCAAGAAATTTTATGTACCTACCTAAAGAGTATCCTTTCATCCACGTTTACGCCCAGCAAAAACCACGCCAACCCGTGATCATCAAAGCAAATACTGAAGGATTGTGTGTGCTGCTGAATGCCATAGTTACCGCAATTGCCTACCAAGAGAACAACGGTACAGCAGAAGTTTTTGACGGCGATGCCGAAGCCTATGAGGTGATCGTAAAAGTCGTAAACACACACGACGAATTATCTCCAGTTCCTTATCAAATTGAAAAACAATGAAACTTTCAAATCTGCTCTCCACACTCGATTCACAAATCCCTATTGCTGCTGTTGATGTCCTGTCTCCTGATGAAGCGACGATTATTCAATGGCTAACTACAGAGGCATCCAGCAAGCCTTGAGGGGAGACAAAATATCCTGAAATAGATATAGGGCAACGAGTGTAGCAATTTGTGGTAAAACAAAAAGAGCCTTCATTCGCAACAAGCTCTATTTAATGATAATGTTACCAGAATTCTACGAGACAAACCTCAAGCGAGAATTGGGACGTGCAGAATATTTATTACTAAAAATTCTAATTAATTTATTACAATCAATAAAAACTGTAAGCCTTGAAGCATTGGCTACTGGTTTACCTATCCCCATATTATTTGAAAGTAGAAGAAAGAAAATCCAACGATTCTTATCTTTAAATTATATAAATGTTGAAGAGATATGGTTCCCAATTATTAAAAGTTGGCTAGAAATATATTTTCCTTTAAATCAAGTTGTTTATTTAGTAATAGACAGGACTAATTGGGGATGTATTAATTTATTAATGATCAGCGTAGTTTGGGATAAGAGGTCTATCCCAATATATTTTGAGTTGTTAGGCAAGTTAGGTTCGAGTAATTTTGATGAGCAAGAAGCAGTATTCAAAAAAGCATTACCGATTTTCAAGAATTATAAAACTGTAGTGTTAGGAGACCGAGAATTTTGTTCAATAAAGCTGGCTAACTGGTTGACAGAGCAGAAAGTATATTTCTGTTTACGCTTAAAAAAGGATGCATTTATAGAAATAGAACCGGAAATTTGGCTGCAATTAAGAGATTTAGGTTTAGCACCTGGACTTTCTTTCTTTTATCAAGGTATTAAATATACAAAATCTACAGGATTTATTACCTTTAATCTTGCAGGTAAATGGAAACGTAAACGCTTTGGAGTTGCGCCGGAAGAGGCTTGGTTTATCTTAACTAATTTAGATGATTTAGATTCGGCGATTATTGCTTATAAACAGCGTTTTGATATTGAAGAGATGTTTAGAGATTTTAAAAGCGGTGGTTATAACTTGGAAGATACTAATGTATCAGGTCAAAGGCTAATTTCCCTAATATTATTAATCTCGCTCGCCTATACAAGTGCAACTATATCTGGTCAAAAAATTAAACGCATGGGTGTTCAAAAATATGTTGGACGAATTAAAGAATCTTTAAGGACAATTCGCCGTCATAGCAGTTTTTATATTGGATTATATGGGTCTAACTGGGTCAATTTCATGGAAAATTCTTATGAATTGGTGTCCGAGTTAATGACACTAGCTCCTAATAAGCGTAAGTATTATCAACAAGGCGAAAGAGCTATGAAGCTTATTTTATCTGCATCCTAGCCCTTTTTGTCCCCCCGTAAGCCAGCAAGCTCTCAAGTCCAGTTTTCTTCTGGAATCTGGGGGTATCAACCTTAGAGCAATGTTTAATCGCAGCAGATGGGGGATTGGTGTTTAAACCAGCGCCAGAGTATAAGAAACCACCACAGGCTGATCCACTACTATTCGTATTCGACTACATTGCGAATTTTAGTAGTGATGGAGTCTTTATCTTAGGTGACATTCACTCGTTTATTGGTAAAAATTCGCCAACATTCTCTTGGGAGGTTGTTAGCAAGGTAAAAAATCTCTACCATCGTCTCAAACCGACTGATAAACGCATTGTGCTGCTGGGTCAAAACATTCAATTACACGAGTCACTTGTACGCTTAATCCCTTATTGTGAAATTCCTCTACCGGGAGTTGAGCAAATACTACTTCATATCAATTCTTATTTGCATGACCTACAACAGTCAGCTATTGAACAGGAATTGACTTTCACTATTTCCCTTAATAAAAGTGAAATTGAATCTCTTTCTCGTGCTGCTCTGGGATTAACACTGGAGGAGATTAGCGACTTCCTGCGGTTAACTGTCAAACACAACCTAACATCAGATGGGATTTTAATTGATAGTAATTTCATACCCCAAGCAGTTGAGTATAAAACTCGGCTGTTGTCTCAAATGGGTATTGAATTGGGCAAGCCTGCTAGCATCTCTTTTGGAGGATTGGATTTGTTGCGTGAGTGGCTCAATCGGCGGCGGCGGCTATTCACACAAGAGGCGCGTGAGCTACACCTACCTCAACCTAAAGGTGTGTTGCTGGCTGGCCCACCCGGTACAGGGAAAACTTTATTAGCCAAGAATATTGCTAACATTCTCAATTTACCACTACTCCAACTAGACATTGCATCCCTCTTGGGCAGTCTGGTAGGTGAGTCTGAGGGCAATGTCAGACGGGCTTTGAAAACAGCTGAAGCGATCGCACCCTGTGTCTTATGGGTGGACGAGATAGAAAAAGCACTTTCGGGTACTGGTGACACTAGTGGAGTCTCACAGCGGATTTTGGGCAATATCCTTACATTCATGTCCGAATCACAATGTGGTGTGTTTGTCGTGGCAACTTGCAATGACCCCTCTGCACTGCCAAGTGAGCTAAAACGGAAAGGCCGCTTCGATGAAAATTTCTTTGTTGACTTGCCCACCGAACCTGAGCGTGTACAGATTCTGGGGATTCATCTACAACGTTTTGGCATTCACCTGGAATCCGAATATCTCGAAGCGATCGCAGCTAATACTGCGAAATTCTCCGGTGCAGAACTGGAAACCCTTGCTTCGGAAGCTGCACTGCTAGCATTCGATGAAGGGCGACCGCAGCAGGTAACACTTGCTGACCTCGAAACCTGTCGTCAAACCATTACCCCGCTTGCGATTCAGGACGCTGCGGCAGTCGAGCGTATGCAGAGTTGGGCATCCACCGCACGACGGGCTAGTAGTCCTGTGGTTGCAGCAAAAACTCAGTCTTTGCGTGCTGCTAAGTTTCGGAATATGAACTGATGAGAAAGCGATTGTCTCCTGATTCTATGGGGGCAATCACTCTTTCTTTTAGTAATTGAGAGCAACCAATTAACATAGTTAATAAGGTGAAGAAACATGACAACAGACTTAGTTACTTATTATGGGCAGACTCCAACTATTGACCAACTGGTTGATAAATATGGTGTGTATTTAGAGAAGTTGGACAGAGAAACTAAGCTTATGCTCCGAATGGCATTAGCAACTTACATTTTTACGTTAGAAAAAGACAGTTCTACTAAGCATACTGTTGCTGAGGCACTTGAGGATGCCTTGTCTAATCTGGGCTTATTAGTTTCATATCCATTGTATAAAAACTTGTTTGAGGATGTCTGCTCTGTTTTAAATGGGCTAACAACTCTGGAAGCTGAAACCCTACTTGAAGCACTACAACATCAAATTAGATGGGGCAATGCCCAGAAGTTAGCGAGTTGACTGGATTAAAAACATGGAAATCTATTTAGTCTTTGTTGATGCTATCCGAAACAGCAATAAATTCTGGGCGGCCATTGTCGAAGATGGGAATTTGACAGTCCAGTGGGGGCGAGTTGGTTATCAAGCGCAAACCAAAGTTCACACATTAGGCAATCATCAGAGAGCCATTACTAAATTTCATAATCTCGTAGCAGAAAAAAAAGGCAAGGGCTACCGTGAAAGTCAGCCAGAGATTGATGCTAGCCGCAGTGTTGTAGACATTAGACGAGCTATTCAATTGTTGAATATTATCCGTCCGGCTGTTGCTCTCCAGAATTTTGGTGATACGTACATATCTGCTCTTAATGAATATCTGAAAATTGTCCCAACACCCAGGGTAAGCGCATCTAATTTGGTATAAAGAAAACTTGACAAGTTCTAGAAGATAGTATTAATGAATGTGTAAAAAATAGACTTGACGACCGAGCAAGATCAATGAGATGAATTCAATTACTCGATTGAAAATCTCCTGGAGCCAAATTGATGTCAGAGGGCTTTGAAACTAAATCTGCTGATAGTGTCAAAAATACTCGTTGTCAGCCAAAATCAAGAAAAATAGCAGACATTGGCAGTATTCAACAAAGTCTAGTTGAGCATTTCTCGGATATCAAAGACAAGAGAGTAGTGTGATTTTACCCCCTGCATGACCAAATTTTGAACCATAACGTGACCAAAAGTTAACGTAATTTCAAGCTTTTGAGCCAATCAACAACTTAACTTTATGAATCAAATTATGTCCGCGTGTTTTAAATGTGAACCATAATACGACTAAAAGTTTTATTTTCAGACTTGGTAAAAAATGCCGAGCAAGACACACTAATTTAGTCGAAAATTTTAAACTTTCGGTCAAAATATGATTCAAAATGTCCACGATATGGTTCAAAAATATGTTTAGTCGAAAATTCAGTGATTAAGCGATCGCTCGATACTTGGTTTTAAAAGCTCTCGCTCAAGAACACGTACAAATGAACTATAAAACCCACGTTGCGCCCTGGAATTAAGTTTTGACGTTTTTGGACTCCATTTATAACTTTGAAGTATATGTTGTTCTAGTGCGGAGTGAAGCGTATCGTGTCCGTTTGGTCAAAATATGGGTTCTTGGCAACTTTTGGTGATCATGAAAGGTTACGCGCTTTAAGGCAGAGGGCAGAGGGCAGAAGGCAGAAGTCGGAAGGAAAAAAGATATAATTAAAATACTTCAAACTTCACTCCATCAAACATTTGAGGGATAAGCCTCAGCAAGCCCTATGTCGGTGCTAGCTCACCTCTTACCAGATTCAACAAACCTAAAACTTGAGAGTTGGCTTGTTGACGAAATAAAAACTCAGATAAATTTGATTGTTTCCGCAATCAGTAGACTAGTTAACTGTCCAGTTTGTAACCAACCAACTCACAAAATTCATAGTCGCTATGAACGCTTATTAGCAGACTTACCCTGGGCTGATTACAGCATTACCTTACAGTTACGGGTAAGGAAGTTTTTTTGCATCAATAGATTGTGTAAACGGCGCATTTTTACAGAAAGGCTGACCAATGTAACCACGCCTTGGGCTAGAAGAACTCTACGTTTAGCTCAACGACTGAGTGTGATTGGTTTAGCTAATGGTGGTGCAGCAGGGGAAAGACTCTTACAGCAATGGGGGATAAAAGTTTCTCGCAACACACTATTAAATTTAGTCCGCTCAATCCCACTGCCACCAATCGTAACGCCACATACTCTTGGGGTAGACGACTTCTGCTTTCGCAAGTGTAAAACTTACGGGACAGCACTAATTGACCTCGAACGCAGCCGACCAATTGCTCTACTAAAAGATGCAAAGGCTGAAACCTTGGCAGAATGGTTAAAAGCGCACCCTGGTGTCAAAGTCGTCTCACGAGATCGGTCAAAAACTTATGAAAGTGGTATTCGTCAAGGCGCACCAGAAGCTATTCAAGTTGCAGACCGTTTTCACTTATTGCAGAACTTATCTCAAACGCTTTATCAAGTCTTTGGTAATCACGCCAAAACACTAAAAGAAGTGGAAAAACAAGTCTTTAATACTGATACTAAAGTGCTAGAAGAGATGGAAACAGCACTTGAAGAAGGCAGAAGTACGTTCGTGCAGCGTCCCGTATGGAAGGCAGAGGGCAGAAGGGAATTGGATGGGGATTCCGACCCCACGCAATTGCAGACCACTGAAATTCAAAACGAATGTGGGGATATTAAACCCTTTTTGGCAGAAAATACAGACGGATTGACTGCACGGGAAAACCTTCAAGCCAACCTTCTGCCGTCTGCCGTCTGCCCTCTGCCTTTCCCCGATAACCTTTCTATGATTGCTGAGGCTAATCCTTGCCCAGTTGTGCCAAGGTTTCCCCAAAACACATCTTTAAAAAGAAAAGTCCAATCCGCCAAGGCAAAGGCCAGACGGAGGGACATCCATGAGCAAGTTTGGAGCTTACGGTCTATTGGCTTATCAGTGCAAGCAATCGCTCAATCCCTGGGAGTTGCTAAAAATACCGTATATAATTACTTGCGTAGCTCAACTTTTACCGAACGTCGTGAACGTAGCGACCAAGGTCTGAGCCTTCTCAACCCTTATCATGATTACCTCCTCAGTCGCTGGAATAACGGTAACCACAGCACCCAAAAACTGTTTGAGGAAATTCGCGCCTGCGGCTATATCGGTAGTTATGCCACGGTCTTTCGCTTCACTCGTTATCTCAAGACCTTGCCCGGATTTAAACCGCGACAAGGTTCAAGAAAAAACACTTCCCCCAAGGTAAGCTCTTCTTCCCATCGTCCTCTCACCCCCAGTCGCGTCACAGCTTTAGTCTTGCGACGACCAGAATTAACACAGCCTAATGAGCGTGAAGTAATCGCTCAACTACAAACAGCCCATTCGGATTTGAAGTCAGCTATTGAACTAGCTCAACAGTTTGCATCTCTTGTGCGTCAACGCCAGCCTGAGCAGCTTGATGCTTGGTTAAACAAAGCTAAAAACAGCTCGGTTTCTTTGTTGCGCTCTTTTGCTGTTAGTTTAGAGTCTGACTACAATGCTGTCAAAGCAGGTGTAACTATGTCAGTCAGCAATGGCCCCGTTGAAGGGCATATTAATCGACTGAAAATGTTAAAGCGGCAGATGTATGGTCGGGCCAAGATAGACTTACTGGAACGACGATTTTTGTTGGCTATTTGAGGAGAAAATTTTGACAATTTACACTTGATAATATGAGTTATAGAAATCAGTTTATCTGGCAAAGGGCGGTTAAACTTGCTATCAATTGTTATAAATTTACCCGCCTATTTCCTCAGTCCGAATTGTATGGTTTAACCAGCCAAATTCGACGTTCTTCTGTATCTGTAGCATCTAATATAGCAGAAGGCTATGGAAGGCGCTCAAAACCTGAATACATACAGTTTTTACATATTGCATTAGGCTCTTTGAGAGAACTTGATACCCAATTAATCATTGCAAAAGTTGTAGATTTAGCTGACAAAAACCTTTTCACTCCCCTATTGAATGAGGTCGAGGAAATGCAAAGTATATTAGTTGCTAGCTTAAACAAACTCAAAGCTTGAATTTATTACTTCTACCCTTCCGACTTCTGCCTCCTGCCTTCTGCCCTCTGCCTTCCCCCAACCGAGATCACCAAAAGTTGCCAAGAACCAAAATATGGTTCAAATCACAAGTAGAGCGGACGAAGAAACATCAATTCACAGATATCTTAGTCATCGCAATTTTAGCAATCATAGCTGGAGCACAAGGGTGGGAAGACATCGAGAATTATGGCATCAGCAAGCAAACATGGTTAGAAGAGTTTCTGGCATTACCAAATGGTATTCCCTCAGATGATACATTTCGACGAGTGTTTGAGTTGATCGACCCAGAAGCATTAAATCGATGTTTCTTGAGATGGGTAGAAACCCTAATCACAAACATGGGAGGAGAAATTATCCCCATAGATGGAAAGACAATTAGGGGTTCTTATGACCGCAATCAAGGTCAAAGCGCACTCCACCTTATAAGTGCCTGGGCGAGTGAGCACAGTTTAGTGTTGGCACAAGTGAAAGTAGAAGATAAATCCAATGAAATCACCGCCATTCCAGCACTGTTAGAAATGCTAGACATCTCTGGCTGTATCATCACCATTGATGCAATGGGAACACAAACCGAAATTGCCAAACAGATTATCGCCAAAAAAGCTGATTATGTCCTGGCACTGAAAGCCAACCATCCCATGCTCTATTCTCAAGTCAAAGAATGGTTTGACAAAGCGCAAGCAGAGCAATTTTCGGGGATTAATGTTAGTTATGACAAACGGATTGAAAAAGCACATCATCGCACGGAAATTCGTGAAGTTTGGACTGTACCCATTGCGGCTATCGGTGAGCTTTATCAACCCAAATTATGGGCAGGTTTGCAATCTCTAGTTATGGTTGTCCGTGTTCGTCATCTTTGGAATAAAACTACTCGTGAGGTTCAGTTTTATCTCACTTCTTTAAACAGTGATGCTCAAATTATCGGTCGGGCTATCCGAAAACACTGGGGCATTGAAAACGAGGCTCACTGGACTCTCGACTGTACTTTTGCAGAAGACGCTTGTCGCATTCGTTCTTTCCACAGTCCCCAAAATTTTGCTCTTTTACGACGCTTCGCTCTCAATGCTCTTAACCGTGAACAGACCTACAAACGTAGTCTTCGTCAAAAAATGAAACGCACCGCTATGGATAACAATTATATGATTCAGGTTCTCAGTTGTTTCATTGACAATACTTTAGATTCTTCTGATTCCTTGTGTCAAGCCTGATTGAGATGCTCTTACCCTGTCCCAACACCTTTGGGGATGCAGATAAATTATCACAGAGTTTACCGCACAGTAGCAGATATTGACTATCAGCAAGAATTACTCAATTCCCTGTTAACGACACCCGCACCAATTGCTGCTGCGGTGGTTGTTGGTCATGCCCCTGAAGCAACAGCAGAACCCAAGGTAGTCAGTCTCAAGACTATCAGTAAGAACTTCTGGCGGCATTTGTAAATTAGCTTGTCGTCAAGTATTGCAGCCTATTTACTACAGCGATGCAGATTGATTAAGTGTATCCCCCAGCCCATACCGCCGCACTGGGGGATATTTCTAACTGACTTTCAGCTTAATTGCTTGTTTGTCCTCTGGGTTTTTTCGTATGACATCGCTTGACCATTAGAATATCTTTTCTGAATGTGGAAATTTTATGTAAATTTAACCACATTCACCTGACAAAAGTTTACAATATAATTACTTAAACTAATCTAGCTACAACCAACAGGCTTTGGTTTGATCTATGACTGATAACAAACAAAGTGTCTCTCAACTCACTCAACAAAAGCCAAGACGTGTTTTGGTTGTAGCGCCAAGTGAACTAGCTATCCATCATCGTCACAGGCAATCCTTTCAAACACCGCCTAATTTAAGCAATTGCATTTTCAAAGTCATCGCTAAATTGTCCATCGTCAGCGCTATGTTGTTTGGCATCAGTGCATTGGGCTATTGGGGACTAGAAATCGTTGAAGCTAACACAATCCCGACAATAGAAGATAGATATGATTGGCAAACCCAAAAACATATTTGTTTCGGTTGGATGCTAATTACTTTTTCTAGCTTTCTTGGGAGTGCTTCTTTTGGTAACGAGTTTTAATAATCAGATTGATCAGCCAGGGCGTTGCATAAATGCGGGATGAATTGACGGTTGTAACCATTGAAAGTCGTGAAAAATTGGGCGAAATCATCCCCTAATTCAGCAACACCAAGACAGAAGTCAGCTCACATCAAAGTATAAGATGAATACAAGTGTTATTAATGAGGTGGATCTACTACGATTACAGTCGCTGTGCCATTGAGGAGACTGTAAAAATCGTTGTTTTTATTCGGAGCAAGGAAGTTATCTATAATTCCCACAGCCGTGATTTTGGCACTATTCTGGATCAAGTTGTTAGGCAAAATCAGTGTAAATTTTGTCAGAGTGTCAACTCCATTTGCAGTTGTGACAGTTAGTTGTATACCGATGCCCGAATTTACGATTGTAATTTTATTCGGTGGGTAAACAACACCATTGTAGGTCAAAGAACCATTTGTTATGTATGTAATTCCTTCTTTCGGGAATTGGTAAGAAATTACTACAGAACTTGGCGATGGACTGACAGTTTGGGCAATTACTGGTGGTGTCAAAATCCCTACTGGCACAGCTAAAGTCAATCCAATCCTAATCATGAAACAGCAAAAGTTATTTATCTTCATATTTGACTCCTCTTATGTTTAGCAATTAACTATTAACTTCGACTTCCTCACATTCTCATCAAGTCTTACTTTGACTTCATCTCTTTGGAATTACCAGACTCTACTTAGAAATATACTTAAAATTAATAAACAAAATTGATAAATTTTGGTTAATTATCGATTAAGAAAGGCTTTATCCCTCCTCCGCAAACACCATACACTGCTAACCACCAAGTTTGCTCTACGGCTGTTGTAACAACACAGTCCATTGCCTATTAGTAACAATTTATTTAATTTCAACTTTTACAATTGCTGACATTCCCGGATGAAATCGGGATTCATAACCTTGAATACTTGACCCATCAAACACAATCTTGACGGGAATTTCATGTAGCGAATTACTCGTCAGATTATCTTCTGGCATAAAAGCGATACTATCTACCTTGCCTTGAAATTGGCGATTAGCAAAGGCTAAGACTGTAATTTTCACCTTTCGTCCTGGCTGTATCTTTTCTAACTCCATTTCTGGAAAATAAGCAATGATCCAAGGATGTGGTTGCATTATTGATAAGAGAGTTTGCCCTGGAATCACCTGCTGTCCTACAAGGACATTTTTATTCCCAACTATTCCTCCAACAGCAGTTGCAATGTTAGTGTAGTTTAACTCCAGTTCCGCTTTTTTTACCTCTATCTGCTTTTGAGTGAAATTAGTCAGTGCTATCTTATATTGTTGCTCATTTAGTTTCTTTTGCTGATTGAGGACTTGTGCTTGTAAAGTTCTTTTTTTAATTAAAGCTTGTTGTTCTATTTGAGCATTTTTATTTTTAGGGACTGCCTGTGATTGGGGAATATCAACCACAATTTTGGAAATCTTTTCCCGTGCCAATCCTGCTTGCTGTTTAGCTAATTCTAGAGATGTTTTTGCCTGAGCCAGAGATAATTGATAATTGCTTTTATCAAGTTTCAATAGTACCATGCCCGGAGATACCATTTGATTCTCATTAAACCCAATTTCAGTGACTGTTCCTGCTACACGAGTCGTCACAGGGTTGATATCTGCGGTGACATGAGCATTATCAGTTTCTAAATATCTTTGTCTATCAAGCCATTCCGGGTAAGCATAACTGACTAAATAAATTGTCAGTCCACCCAATAATAATCCCGACCCTGTAAGTAGTAGCAGATATCGAATCCAAGAAAGTGATAATTTTGACTTCAGAGTATTATTCGATTCAGTAGAAGTCTTGGTTGCCTCCTGCTGCGACGATACAGAAGTTTTTTCTGATGGTGATATTGTAACTTTTTGGGACTGTTGTAAAAAATTTTTAAGTTTCATCTTGGAATGTTTTACAAAAAAACAGTAGATTGATTAAGTCGAAACGTATAAAACAGCTTTCCCAGGAAAACGTCTGTCAAGCAGTTGTTGAGCTAAATCTCCAATCTCTGTCCAAGAAGCTTCTACATCAATATGAGGACGTAACTGACCTGCTTCAATAAGCTTTAAAAGCCGTTTCAGTCCCACCGCCGCTGATTCGCGTTGAAGTTCGTGGAACAGAAGCAGAGCATAGAGGCTAGCACCCGCAGTTGCGTAAAACTGCGAAGCATCGAATGTTACTTCCGAGCCCCCTGAAGTTCCAAATAGCACTGTTACACCATCCGGTGCGAGTAATTTCAGGGCTGTTGATAAGGTACTACCTCCCACTGATTCTAATATCAGATGATATGGCCCATATTCAATTGCGGGTAATAAGTCTTCCCCAATTACTACTGATTGCGCCCCCGCTTCTTTTACTATAGATTCATAACCCGCTTGACGAATGTAACCCACAACTTGCGCTCCACTCAATCGCGCCAACTGGATAGCAAAGTTCCCAACACCACCCGATGCCCCCGTAATTAGAATTGAGCGACCCAACAGCGAACCACCTTTTAGTAGAGCATGGTAAGCAGTTAGACCTGCTACAGGTAATGTTGCCGCTTGAGCAAATGATACTGACTCCGGCAGTTCTGCTAAAGCATTCGTCGTCACCGATACCAGTTCCCCCAAGCGCCGGAACGCACCAATCCTACCACACGTGAACCTTTTGCTGGCCCAGAGCCATCGGTAGCAGGAGTTTCAACTGTACCAGCCAAATCCCAACCAGGTCGCCAACCAGCATCCGCATTCATTGAACGTCTTACTTCTCCCCGGTTGAGAGAAACTGCTGCAACTCTCACGAGTGCTTCATTGGGTGCGGCTATCGGTGCATCTACCTCCCCAAGTGCTAAACGCCCTGGCACATTTGGGTCAACAATCACAGCACGGATTTTGCTCACAGTGAAAATGTCCTCAGTTTACTTAGAGTTTTAGTTAATCTTCCGCTATTCGCGGTCTTTAATAAATACATCTGTGTATATAGATAGACCTTGGATAGCTACATATTTTCCTTAAGAAGGATATCAAACATGGAACTACCACACTTTGCGCCATCTGCACCGACATTGATGCTGAAATGCCGCAGCTTCTAAATGGGGGTATGCGTAAAAGTTCATCTCTTTGAAGAAACTAATACCTAAATACTCCGTAAGAAGTAGAATAAATATTCTTTAGTCGTAGTACTATCATGACAAAGATTCAGCGCAATTTTTATACACCTGAATCCAAATCGGAGTAGTACTAATGGCTACATTTAGCGTTACTAATACCAACAATAGTGGTGCTGGTTCACTGCGGCAGGGAATTCTAGATGCTAATGCCCTGTCAGGAAAAGACATCATCAATTTTGGTGGACTGTTTAATGACGGACTTGCTCATACCATCAGTTTGACTGCTAGTGGTCTAAGTATCACAGATGACCTTACCATTCAAGGTACAAATCCCAACTTACTAACTATTAGTGATAATAGTGCGACACGTGTCTTTGATATTGCTAGTGGTGTAACTGCTGCAATCAACGGGTTGACTATTACCAATAGTTACAAAGGTACAGCAGGGGGCGGTGCTATCTCCAATGAAGGTGTCCTGACCTTGAACAATACCATCATCGCTGGTAACACTGTAACCAATAACATAATACTCAATGGACAACTATTTGGCGGCGAGGGCGGCGGCATTTACAACTCTGGCAACCTTACACTCAACCACAGTACTATCAGTGGCAACAATGTAAACACCGTCGCTAACAGTAATAATGATCTATCTACCAGCGAGGGCGGCGGCATTTACAACTCTGGCAACCTTACACTCAACCACAGCACTATCAGTGGCAACAATGTAATTTATAGCATTCAGATTCAAATAAGCGACGGCGGCGGCATTTATAACTCTGGCAACCTGACAGTGCAAAACAGCACCATTACTGACAACACTGCAACATCATCTAACTTTCAAGTAGCATTAGGTCTGGGCGAGGGCGGCGGCATTTACAACGCTGGCAAGCTGACAGTGCAAAACAGCACCATTACTGACAATTCGGCAGATAACGGCGGCGGTATCATTATAGAAGCACAATCTGTCGGCTCCAAATTAAGCGCCCTTCTGGAAAATAGCACCATTACTGACAATACTGCAACTTATAACGGCGGTGCCATCTTTAACTCAGGCAACGCTATAACCACAGTAAATCATAGCACTATTAGTGGCAACACAGCAGGCACAGGAGGCGGCATTGACAACGAGGCTGGACGCGTGACGCTGAACTATAGTGCCATCATTGGCAACACCGCAGGCGGGGGAGGCGGTGGCATCAATAGCGCGAACGATTACTCCCCCACTTCATCACCATGCGTGACGCTGAACTATAGTGCCATCATTGGCAACACCGCAGGCGGGGAGGCGGTGGCATCAATAGCGCGAGCGATTACTCCTCCACTTCATCACCATTTAACATAACCGTCAACAATAGTATTATCAGTGATAACCATGCCGGGGTCGGTGGTGGAATCGCTGACAGTGACTTCGGTAATGGAATTTATGATCCCACCGGCGCCATAAATGGCAATGCCGAGACTTTTATTCCTACTCTTGGTGTAGCTGTAACTAACAGCATCATTAGTGGCAATTCGGCAGTGACAGATGGCGGCGGCATCTATACTTCTCCCAACAACGGTGAGAATAATGTTGCCCCTGACACTATAAGCGTGAGTAACAGCATCATTAGTGGCAATTCGTCAGGGGAAGACGGCGGCGGTATCTATGATTTTAGTATTATAAACCTGAGCAATAGCATCATTAGTGGCAACACAGCAAAAAGCGGCGGCGGTGGCATCTATAACGGAGGTTTTACCTACCCAGGTTACAAATCACCTGATTCTATAGCTTATGGCAATGTTACGGTTATTAAGAGTATTATCAGTGACAATTCTGCATCTACTGGAGGTGGCATCTACAATTATGGCACTCTATCTGTGAGTTACAGCAGTATCAGTCATAACTCTGCCACAAACTACGGTGGTGGGATCTACAACTCTAGCTTTAACGAGTTCTCCGTCTCCAACCCTGACTTTAACGAGTTCTCCGTCTCCAACCCTGACTTGAACGAGGTGATCAGCAGGTACAATACATTCGGTATCGTTAATGTGAGTCATAGCAATATTAATGGCAATAAGGCAGGGACGGCTGGCGGTGGCATCTACAATGATGCTGATCAAGACTTTGGTAAGACAATGTACTTCCTTAAAGGCAGTGATTATGACGTTCTTATTACATACGATGGCTTAGGAATCGTTAAGGTGAGTGATAGTACTATTAGTGACAATCAGGCACACTTAGGCGGTGGCATCTACAATAATGCAACCTTAACAGTGGGCAACAGCATTATCAAGCACAATAAAGCTTTCGCAATCGAACTTATTTCTGGCAAAAAACAGTCTGGTGAAGGTGGCGGCATTTACAATAACTCTACTTACTATGCCACTGCCACACTGAACTACAGCACCATCGCTTGTAACTTTGACACTCCACAAGAAGATTCAACTAAGTTTATCAAGGTCGATAATCTTGTAGGTAATTTCATCAAGAAAGGTTCATTGGTCAAAGTTTAAAACCATATTCTTTTTGTGACATCTCCGACACTGTAACCGCTTTAGTTCAGTATCGGAGATGTCAAACCAATTCGCAATTAGCAAGTCGCAATGGGTTGCGCCCCGCTACGATAACGCAATTATTACCAATCCCCCACTGCGGAAACTTCACCAGCAGTTCCTTGATCGCAATCTGGAAAGCCGGATCATCATTCCAGCATTCCTGCAAGAAGTCGAAGCCCGGATTCTGAAGAGAATTCGCTGCGACTTTCAATTTCTGCATACACTCAGGTCGTACATTTGACCTAGCTACAATTGCCTCATGTGACCATTTTTCAGCACTGGGGACAGGCGTGGCAGAACTTTCACCCTCATGATCCGCTTTGACTTCTGCACCTGAAACTTCGTTTTCTCCTGGCAAGAAAGCAGATTGACCCTGTTCTACAAGCCCCTGAGTTTGATTAGCGATCGCTTTCTTGTCAGAAAATTCATTTTGAGCGATGGGCGCGGCGGAACAAGTACCTGCTCTACAAGACGCTGCGCGAAGATGACAGCCTTTCACCTTTTCACCAGTGGCTTGATTTTTTCCTGACAACGTTCGCGCAGCGTCTCGTAGAGAAGCTGATTGACTCTGTTCTACTTGGCATCATCGTGCTACTTGATTAAAAGATGTATTGCACGACTAACATATACTTGCCAAGGCTCAGTCTGAGGTTGAAAAATTTGTGCATAAAGCATAATTCCACTCATCATATCAAAAACTAAACTAGGATCTAAATCTGCGTGAACTTCATTTCTGACTTTTGCTCGTTCAATTACAACAGCAAAAGCTTGCCGTCGAGGTTGCAGATATTTTGTCCAATAAATTTCAGCAAATTGAGGACTAGTTGAGGCACTACTGATAATCATGGCAACAGTCTGCCGTCCCAAAGGACTAAGTGTAACTTGCGCGGCATTCTCAATCAGAGCATCAATATCATCCCAAAGATGACCAGTATCAGGGATAATAACTTCTTCTCTAAAACTTTCTATTGCCGATGCAATCAGTTCTTCTTTACCTTTGTAGCGTCGGTAAATAGTGGGTTTACTAACCCCTGCACGGACTGCAATTGCGTCAATACTTGTACGTTCATATCCTACTTCTGATAGTAGTTCCAAGCTTGCTTGTAGAATGGCTTGATGAGATTGAAGGTTACGAGGTCGTCCTGGCAGATTTTTCGCGGGTTTATTCATGCAATTATCATCTCAAGGCATCGGTATTTAAACAACTTGCAAACAGTTATTGAGTTGACTTCTCTTATATTTTACGATACCGTATCGTAAATATAACTTCTATTCACTCAAAAGTGAGAAAAAACATGACTAGCTTTTCAAGCGGACGAACACTGCCATTACCCCCTGGTCGCTTCGGTTTGCCCATCATTGGCGAATCTATTAGTTATTTGCAAGAGCCAGCACGTTTTATTGGGCAGCGACAAAAGCAATATGGAGCAGTCTTCAAAACCCATCTATTTGGTCGCCCAACGATTGTCTTAATTGGGGCAGATGCCACACGTTTCCTATTCACTAATGAAAGTCAGCGATTTGAGATGACTAATACTACAAGTTTTGAGGTGCTACTAGGAGCCAACTCAATTGGAGTCAAGACAGGTACTACTCACCAAAAACTTCGTAAACACTTGTTCAAGTCCTTTGAGCCAAGAGCGTTAGCTGATTATGCCAAAACAATGGAACAGTTGACCCATCGTTATCTGCATAAATGGGAAGAGATGAAAACTTTCACTTGGTATCCTGAACTGAAAAAATACACACTTGATATTGCCTGTAGGTTGTTTATAGGTGTTGATAATGCCGCAAATGAGAACTTGGAAAAAATTTACGAGGCTTGGAGTAATGGATTATTATCTATTCCGATTCAATTTCCTCTAAGCAAGTTTGCTCGTGCAGTTCGTGCGCGAGAGCAGCTTCTTGTGCAATTTGATCAGTTAATTGTTCAACGTCAAAAACAACCTATTGCCCATCGAGATGTTTTAGGAATTCTATTACTTGCACAAGATGAGGAAGGGAATCGTCTGAGCATTGAGGACGTGAAAGATAACGTGTTAGCAATGCTTGTTGCTGGACACGAAACTTTAACATCAGCACTAACTTCCTTATGTTTATTGTTAGCTCAACATCCACAGGTGTGGCAAACAGCACGTCTGGAACAAGCGAAAATTGGACACGCACAACTGCTGACACCAGAATGTCTTAAGCAAATGACCTATCTAGAGCTTGTGCTAAAGGAAGTCCTACGAATACTGCCTCCAGTCGTTCGTAGCGGTTCGCGTAAAGTACTTAAGGAAAGTGAGTTTGCTGGATACCGTATCCCCCAAGGCTGGGACGTATTTTACCAAATTCAGGAAACTCATCAAGACGAGAATGTTTACGCTCAATCTCAACAATTTGACCCACAACGTTTTGCATCTGAATCCATTCAAGACAAACAAAGGGTTGGAAGCTATATTCCTTTTGGTGGTGGAATTCGAGAATGTTTAGGTAAAGAGTTTGCTCGGTTAGAAATGAAACTGTTTGCCGTATTATTGATCCGTGACTATGAATGGGAAATACTTCCTGGACAAAATCTAGAACGCTTAGTACTACCATTTTCTCGTCCAAGGGATGGTTTGAAAGTCAAGTTTTGGAGGCGCTACAGCTAACAACATGAAAACGTTGCAAGAACTTAAAGCCCTGATTCTATCCTGAACTGCCTGCCACTTTGAGTTTTTCCATACCCACAAGTTCACATTTGACAAAGCTACAATCGCCTCATCTGACGATTTTTCTTTCTTCCTTCCTTTTAGTACAGGCAGGTCGGATTTTGTGTCTTCTTATAAGTTATTTTTAGAGACTTGTTGCTGGGCGATAGCAACCTTGTGTCGTGTCTTAACTACTTCCAACGCCTCTAAACTAGGCTGAGTTATAATCCATGCAGCACGTTTCATTAAACGTTCACACCAAATATTCAATTTGGGATAGTCATCCAAGGATACACTCATACTAGATAACTGAGGGATCACAGTCCCCGCAACTACTTCTGCTAAAGTCAGGTGTTCCCCAGCAAAATAAAGATTATCACCAAGTAGACTTTCTAAGAAAGTTAGCACTGTTGATACTTTATCCAATGCAATCTTAATTTTTTCTGGCTCCTTTATAGGTAAACCTAAAAAAATAGAGAAAAGTGGAGCGATGGCAGTCATTAACTCATTAACAGTAATCATTGCTACCATTCTTACACTTGCTATCACCTGGGCATCACTGGGCATCAGGGCTGGTATGGGATATTTTGCCTCTAAGTAATCTAGGATCGCCAGGGATTCTACAATTCTGAAGTCATCATCTACTACTAGAACTGGAACGTGATGAAAAGGGTTTATTTCTATGAACTCTGGGCTGAATTGTTCCCCATCCAGTTTGACTTCTACCAATTCAAACTCCAGCCCTTTTTCCAATAACGCAATCCATACACGACGAGAGTTTGGAGACGTGGGAGAATGATAAAGTTTCAGCATGGAAATAACTTTTTATATTGTGCAGGACTTGGTAAATCAACTTATTTACTGTACATTCAGACCATTACAATCGCTACCCCTCCCAATTAAACAACACCCCATCAACAATCGCAATTCCCCACTGGGGAAACTTCGCCAGTAACTTCTTGATCACAAGCTGCTTTCGCAGGGTCATCATTCCAACACTCCTGCAAAAAGTCAAACCCCGGATTCTACCCCGAATTACCCGCAACTTTGAGAAGTATGTCAACTCTTAAAAGAAGCGTTCCACTAAATAAGCCGCATATTCCATACAATAAGGTACACTCACCCCAGCAGTCATTTCATTAGCAAAGTAGGTGTTTTGATTACCCTGCAACATCTCTAATCGTTGATAAATACCATCCTTGAGGTCTTCGGCTGAAAAATGAGAGAACCACTTCCAAATTAGGGGTTGCCCCATAGGTGTCACTTGAGTACCTCCAAGCTTTTTGACACAATCGGCTACGTTGCTTTCCAACTCTTCAACAGTTGTCGTTTCATCCATGAATGGATAAAAATTGTAGATTTTACTGCCTGGATCAACCTCGTAGATAGCTAATGGATAACTAGTTGGTAAAGGCTGATTTAAAGTATTTCTGATTACGTAGAAAATGTTTGCAGGTAAACCCTCTACTTTACAGGTAATAACTGCTCTTTTAATGGTACGTACCCTAGAAAAAATCTCTGCTTCTTCAAGAGAAGCATCAGCTACGCCAAGAAAGTCATCTACAGGAGCAGTCCAAATTAAATGCTCGAATTCCCATTGATTTGAGGCAGTCTTGACCAAAATTGTTTGACCGCGAGAAACACGCTCAATAGTTTGTCCTAGACACAAGTTATGGGAGGCCGCTAAACGATTCCATAATTCTTGATTCCCTTCTTGCAATTGAGGCATATTCAGAACCAATTTTTTCAGGAAATTGCAACGGTTAAATAATGCCAGTAGCCGAATCACATAAGCAGTAGAAGCTTCTTGTTCCAGATGTCCAAATTGTGCCGCATTCGCAATCGGCATTAAAGCATCTCGAATAAAATCCAAACCCTGTTTGTTAAACCACTGAGGCGAGGATTCATTCATACCTCGGTAAGCAGGATTGATATAGCCTGGATCTGAATACCGAGTATACTTGTCTAATTCTTGGAAAAATTTCCTCAACTGCCAGAGTCGGTCCAATAAAGAATGTTTGGACTCCACTAAAAACGGACTAGTAACTTTGCCAGTAGCTAAGTCAAATATTTGCACCCGTGGCATCACATGAAGCGATGGAGAAATCCCATACCTTTTTCTATATTTTTTGTACAAGGGGCTGGGTAAGATCCAAACAGTTCCACCCTCGTAAATACCACGGGTTTGAAGACTTGGGTCTGCATACTTAATTGAATATGTTTTACCACCTACGCGGTTTTTGGCATCAATGATGGTGATATTTTTATATCCAAGATCACGTAATTCTTCGGCAGCCGTTAAACCAGTACATCCAGCACCAACGATACCAATACGGATTGAAGGTTCATAGGTTAAACGATTAATTCGCATAAATTTGAATTTCAGTCCCATTTAATTGTACTAACTTTATGTTCAGCCCTTCGAGGTTCAAGATAGTGCGATGACCTGCGATCGCCAACGCCATCCGATAAATCCCAACTGAGTGCAGAGTATTTTGCTACTTATAATCAACTAGAAGCTCTGCCAGAACGAAAAGCTCAGAAATTAATTGTAGAGAAAGATAGCAGTATTGCTGACTTACAAAGCTGGTAACATTGAAAACAGACCTGCTTAAAACTGCCAAAACTAACCCATGCCCGATTCAGAAGACCCAAAGCAAGTCTCCAGTAGTGACTTACGCAATGACCAGTTTGGCGGTGGGTTGATTAACGGTGGCACAGTAAACACTGGGCGAATTAGCGGTGATAACAACATTCACCTTGGGCAGCAGACGGCGGTATCAGGTAATTCAGTCCAATCACAGAATCAACGGCAGCGATCGCTCTCTGAAAGAGATTCACTCGAAAAAGCTTACACCCTTCAAAGCCAGAAAGTTGCAAATCTACGAACAGCGTTGGTTATTGAAACTGATGTATCCCGCAAGTTTCAATACGAACACCAGCTTCAGGCAGAGGAACGCACCCTGAAAGAGCTTGGTGACAAGTTGGATGAAATTGAACAACAGTTGCAAGTGGCTGAGAACTCTGGACTAGGGGTAGACACAAGTATATATATTGAACGACCACCAATTGAGGACAAATGCTATAAAGCAATTGTGCAACCAGGGGCATTGATTCGTCTCAAAGCCCCGCAGAGAATGGGTAAAACATTACTGCTGGAGAAAACCCTAGACTATGCAAGACACCAAGGTTATCAAACCGCAAAATTAGATTTACAACTGGCTGATATTGATATTTTGGCTAACTTAAAAACGTTTCTACAATGGTTGTGTATTGATGTTGCTGACAGCCTGGAGCTAGAACCGCAATTAGATAAACACTGGCAAGAAGTTTTTGGGCTGAATAAAAACTGTACTCGTTATTTTCAAAAATATTTATTATCGGTTACTGATACTCCCCTAATTTTAGCTATAGATAACTTTGAGAGACTGTTTGATTATCCAGATATTTTCCCCCAATTCTGCTTGTTACTGCGTGGGTGGTATGAAGCTGCTAAACAGGGAGACAAGATTGGTAATATTTGGAAAAAACTGCGGTTAGTAGTAGTTCATTCAACTGAATCTTACCCTTCCTTAGACAGTAATCATTCCCCGTTTAATGTGGGATTGGCGATTGACTTACCCGAATTTAATCTGCAACAAGTAACAACCCTCGCCAAACAGAATGCGTTAAGCCTGGGAGAACAGGACTTAAGCGGGTTGATGGAGTTGCTAGGGGGACATCCTTATTTGGTACAATCTGCGATTGCCCATCTCAAAAGCCAGCAAGTGACCTTAGAAGAATTGTTAAGACTTGCACCAACAGAGCAAGGAATCTTCAGCGACCACTTGCGGCAACAACTGTGGCATTTACAACATAATCCCCAGCTTAAGATAGGGTATAAAAAAGTAGTGATCACGAATGCACCTGTGAGATTAGAGACTGAAGTTGCGTTTAAATTGCATAGCTTGGGGTTAGTAAAACTTGTTAGTAATGATTGCGTTCCTGGTTGTGATTTGTATCGTCAGTATTTCTCAACTCGTTTGGAGTAGGTAAATCATGGTTGAACAATACATATTTTCTGGAAGTCTACCTGAAAATGCCAGTACCTACGTCATACGAGAAGCTGATGCACAGTTATATGAAGGACTGAAGGAGGGAAAGTTTTGTTACGTACTAAATTCGCGCCAAAGTGGAAAGTCCAGCTTGCGTGTGCGAACCATGCAGCGATTGAGAGATGATGGCATACAGTGTGCAGCCGTTGACCTTTCTGCTGGAGGTATTCAGAATGTCCCTCCCGAACAATGGTATGCAGACTTAATTGACACGCTCATTGACAGTTTTGGATTAGATTTAGATTTTGGTGATTGGTGGGAGGCGAATCAGTTAAATTCGCTAGTCACAAGATTTCGCAAGTTTTTGGAAGAAGTATTACTTGTTGAAGTTCGAGAAAACATCGTTATCTTTCTTGATGAAATTGATAGCGTACTCAGTCTGAATTTTCCCACAGATGACTTTTTTGCATTGATTCGCGCTTGTTATAACAAGCGTGTTGATAACCCTGAATATAATCGCCTAACTTTTTGTTTATTAGGTGTAGCATCACCGAGTAATTTGATTGCAGATAAACAGCGTACTCCGTTTAATATTGGTAAGGCTATCTCGCTCAAGGGTTTCCAATTGCATGAGGCTAAACCATTAGAAAAGGGTTTGCATGGGAAGTTTAATAATCCCCAAGCAGTAATGCAAGAAATCTTGCAGTGGACGGGAGGACAACCATTTTTGACTCAAAAACTGTGTCAATTCATGGTTGAAGAATCTGAGCAAGATAACCCTCGTTCAGTAGAGCAAGTTGTTAGGTTACGGATTATTGAAAATTGGGAATCACTTGATGAGCCTGAGCATCTACGAACTATTCAAGCCAGAATTTTACGCGATGAACAACGGGCAGGGTATTTACTAGAACTGTACCAACAAGTCCGACTGGCTGAAGAACAATCCGAGGTAACAGCAGATGATACTTTAGAACAAAGTGAGCTACAGCTTTCAGGTTTAGTTGTTAGACAGCAAGGGAAGCTGAGAATCTATAACCAAATTTATCAAGAAATATTTAACTACAGTTGGATTGAAACTCAATTAGATAATCTACGTCCTTATTCTGAAAACTTTCGCTTTTGGGTAGTTTCTGGAGGAACTGATGAATCACGGTTGCTCCGAGGGAAGGCATTAGAAGAAGCTGAAGAATGGGCAATAGAGAAAAACTTAAGTTATCAGGATAAACAGTTTTTAGCAGCTAGTAAAGAAAAGGAAATTCAGCAGGAGATTGCTGTTAAGGAACAAGAGGCTGCTTTGGAACGAGAAAGGAAGGACAAGGAGGCACTAGAGGCGAGAAACCAATTGCTCAGTGAGGCGAATAAAAAGGACAGGGAGGCAGCAGAGCAAAGAAATCAATTACTCAGTGAGGCTAATCAAAAATCTCAACGACGAATTCGTACTGGAATTGTGATTTTTGCCGTAACAGTTCTAGGAGCGTTAGGTGTAGGAATATTATTAACAAATCAGGTTAATAACGCTAAAAAGCAACTCAATGAAACTAAAGAAGAAATTGAGGCTGTTCAGAAATTAAATAAACTAGCTGGTGAATTAGAAACAAAAAGCAAATCTAGCTCTGAAGAAATTCCCTTTGATTCCAATGAAGCTTTAAGGCTATCTGCCTTATCTTTTAATATTGATAATCATGAACTTAAAGAAGCATTAGTATTTGCTGCTATTTCGCAAGCAGATCAACAGCTTAAAAAGCTGACAGAAGCCGACCAAGAAATTAACCAAAGTCAGAGTTTTTTGTCGAAAACTAATGAGCAGACTAAGAATTCTAGCCAAGGGTTACAAATCCAAGTACTATTTAATGGATATCAAGGTAGCTTATTAGCTCAGGAAAAACAAACTCAAAAAGCCATAGATTCTTACCACACAGCATTTAATCTTTTAAAGAAGTATCCACATGAGACTGATTTTACTAAAAATAATCAGTTAATCACAGGCGAAAATATTGAACTAGTTCATCGAGATTTAATTAAGCTACTATCCCAAAATAGCGCAGAATCACAATTTAAAAAACAGGTTAAAGCATCTCTTACCAAACATTTATATGCCCAACTTGAATATTTTTTGAAATCAAAAAAATGGAAAGACGCTGATAAGCAAACATCCAGACTTCTGCTCAATATTGCTCAAAGACAAAAAGAAAAGTTTTTAAATATCAACTATATTAATAGTTTTTCTTGTCCAGACCTGCAAAGAATAGACCAGCTTTGGGTCAAAAACTCAAATAAACGTTTTGGCTTTAGTGTACAAAAAGAAATATGGAAACACATTGGGAATAGGCTAGGTATCGAACAGCTTGAGATTTGGACTAAGAAAGATTATGAAAATTATCTTCGGTTTGCCACAGCAGTTGGATGGTACATTGCTGACAAAAAAGCTAGGGACAATAATTTGGCAGGACTTAGACGAAGGTTTTTAGAGGATGATAAAATTTTCAATAGTAAAAAAGATAACCCTTACTATGGTACACGTAGTGGAAGCCGACCAAGGTATGAGTTGCTGTTGTATTTTCCAGAGGGAGATACCGATTACTTTGTGGGTGTATCGATTCTTTTTCTCTCACGTTGCATCTTCTGAACTGTAACATATAAGGCTTTTTTTATTTATAAACAATTATCACAGCCTCATTTTCCGCGCAACAATCAGCATTTCATAAGTCTGATACCTGGTACTGATGGCTGATAGCAATTCGCCTGAATAAATTTAGCTGCTACCTCATGCACCTCAGTACTCTCCGTCACCCTTTGCTTGTCCCAAGGTAAACTCATCTATCTGTCCAGGCTATATAAGCATTCAAAAATTGAGGCTACTGTTCTAAAACAGTTGTAATATCACCTTGAAGAACTACATAATCTGGTGGTGTCTCACTCCACAAATCATTTATAAGTTCACGAGTAATTCCATGTCCACTCTGTAAAGCACTAATTAAAGATCGTATACGTGGTGGAAGTTGTCGCTTAGTATTTATTTTAGGTAAGTCTGAAATATTTTCACGAAAATCTCTTTCTTCTGGAACCTCAAATAACCTCTGTCGTAAAGCTTGTGCAAATCCACAGGCACGAGTAGCTATGCCCTGTAATTCATCTGAATAAATTCCAGGACAACAAGCAACGCAATGCCACGGGACTGAAATTGGTAGTAAATCTTTGACGGAATGTCGCTTCCTTTGATGCAGTAACAGCGTATTCAAAGCATCGGCAAGTGTACATCCCCAAAGTTCGCTTCTATTACCAAAGCTATGACAAAACCAGTTCGGGCTTTGTGTGCCTGGAATCCAATAGTTATAAAAACAGTAGAGCGGTGTTACCTGATAATGAATAGCGTAGTTGAGCAAACGTTGAATTTGGGGATAACCATTAGTATCAGATTGATTGATAGAGTAAATCAGATTACGCAAAAGAACTTTTGCTTGAACAACAGTACCAAAAAAAGAATTTTGCTGGATAAACCACCATTCCCAATCGGCTCCAGTAATCGCATTTTCCTTCTTTGTTGTGAAATCAAACACTAGAAAACGATTTGAGTTGAATTGATAAAGTTCTTGAAGATTGAGTGCAGTAATTCCATCTTCTCGAAGGTGAACCGATGTATTGTGATTATTCTTGACAAGTGACCAAGTACGAGCAGCTTGTAGTTGAAAAGTACTACATAAACTATCAAAAACAGGGGCTGTGATATTTTGCATATAGTGAGGTAAGGTGCGTTTCCCCTGGTTCCCATAAATATTGCTACTCACTACACTTTACCAGCACCCCATCGGCACAAACAATCCCCCAGTGCGGAAACTTCGCCAGCAGCTTCTTGATCACTATTCCCAGCGCCGGATCATCATTCCAGCACTCTTGCAAAAAGTCAAAACCCGGATTCTGCCCCGAATTCGCCGCAACTTTGAGTTTCTGCATACGTGCTGGTCGTACATTCGCCCTTGCAAGAATCGCCTCATGCGACCATTTTTCAGGATTTAGCACAAGTGCGACGGAACTTTCACCCTCATAAACTGCTTTGACTCCTACACCCGAAACCGAGTTTTCAGCCATCAACGAAGCGGGATTACTTTGTTCTACTTGCCCCTGAGTTTGATTAGCGATCGCTGAATTTAAACGAAATTCATTTTGAGCGACGGAAGCGGTGGAACAAGTACCTTCATGACAGTCTTTCGGTTCATCACCACAATCGTGGTTTTCAGCCAACAACAAAGCGGGATTATTCTGTGCATCATCCACAAGCGCCAGCGATGTACAGTCATTCGCCGTAGGCGAGTCTTCCTCATTCTCTGACACGCCTTGAACAGACTGAGGCGACGCGCCCCCCAAGGGCGCGTGAGCCGTCTCCTCCTCATGCGGATTTCGTCTAAGCGTGTCAGAGATACATCTCACCAACTCATCAAATGAGTTGGTGAGATGTTCCTGAGTAGTTCGTGAGGGTTTACAGAACCCTTGCTCTGACTGATTTTGACCTGAAATAGACGCTTCATACAAAGCACCCATTTCTTCAGAGCCAGCATTCATTTCTGTATTTTCAGTATTTGATTCTTGTTTTTGAGAATTTGGTTCTTGTTTTTCAGAATTGGCTTTCTCCCAAAATTCCTTCATCCGGCTACCATGCAAATTCTTCACCATCCAGCTAGTAGTCTGCCAAGCAAAATTTGCTAAGTAATACCTGTAATTGGTAAACTAGCCAAAAACAGGGAATAATATGGCAAAGAAGTACATCGTTGACTTGAGTGAAGATGAAGTTTCTCAACTGCAATCAATAATAAAGAAAGGTAAGCACAAGGCAAGAACTATAACCCGTGCAAATATTCTTTTGATGGCTGCTGAAGATGAAACAGACTCAGCGATCGCTGATAGAGTTAGAGTTCATGTTGCAACAGTACAACGGATACGAGAAAAATTTGTCATTGGTGGATTAGATTTTGCGTTAAAGGATGAACCACATCCACCAAAACCTCAAAAATTAGATGAAAAGCAAGAAGCATTTTTGATTGCAACGGCTTGTTCTAATCCGCCAGAAGGGAGAGTGCGTTGGACAATGCAATTATTAGCAGCTCATTTAGTGAACGTTGGGATCATAGATTCAATCTCAGATGAAACAGTACGTCAGACTTTAAAAAAAATGAAATTAAACCTTGGTTGAAAGAACAATGGTGTATCCCTGAAGTAAATGCGGAATATGTTTTCCGAATGGAAGATGTACTGGATTTGTACAATGAGCCTTATGATCCTAAACGCCCTGTAGTCTGCTTTGATGAGCGTCCATATCAATTAGTAGAAGAAGTTAGACAGCCTTTGCCACCAGAGCCGGAGCAACCTGAACGTTATGATTTCGAGTATAAACGTAACGGGACAGTAAATTTATTTGCATGTTTTCAACCCTTGGCGGGCTGGCGGCATATCGAAGTTACAGAACGTCGAACTAAAGCCGATTTTGCTAAACAGATGAAAAATTTAGTAGATGTTTGCTACCAAGAAGCTGATATTATTCGTTTGGTAGTTGATAATCTGAATATTCATACCCCCAGTGCATTATACGAAGTTTTTCCACCAGAAGAAGCACGTCGAATTATTCAAAAATTAGAGTTTCACTATACTCCTAAACACGCTTCTTGGCTGAATCAAGTAGAAATTGAATTATCTGTTTTATCTCGCCAATGTTTAGAACGGCGTATTCCTAATGCAGAAACATTAACTTCTGAAATTGCCGCTTGGTAGAAAAAACGTAATCAGCAAAAAGCCAGCGTATATTGGGGTTTCCAAACCAAAGATGCTCGCCGAAAAATGCAGCGTTTATATCCGAATCTAACCTAGCAAAGTTGGCTTGGCAGACTACTAGCCCAAGCAGAACTATACAGCCACCTCGAATCCCAAGCCGAAGCTGTAGCCCCAACCCAAGATTTTCTCACCAGCAGAGATCGCCGCATTATTGGTGAGATTATCGAGGTCGAACCCGAATCCGTTCGCACGATCTGGATTGAAGGCGGAATCACAGTATGGATTCAGTTCGTGGAAGGCGGACGACTACCATTTGATCGAGACTGGTTCGCTACAAGAGTTGCAGAAGTAAAAGCGACCTTGCCAGAAACACCGAGAGAACGGAACGAACGATTGAGCGATGAATTAGAAAAAGCTTGCACTGTTTTCGGTCTGTACCACGGGGAGATAGATTGGCTCTCGTTCAGCACCAAACTCTACCGAGACGGGCATTTGGTTGGCTTCGTCGGGTGCAATCAACAAGGGTGGTACGCTCGACCAAGACAGTACGGGGTAAATCGGGTTGCTGGCAGTGCCAAAGATGTGATTGGGCAGTTGGGAGTCCGAGCAGCAGTAGCAGCGTAAGTTGCTGAAGGTAGAAAAGGCGATTGCTGCCCCAAGCAAGTGCAATCGCCTCCAAAGCTCAATCGCTGCTTTAGAAATAATAATCATGACACAGAGTGCAGCAAGTAACCTCTTACTTCAAGTAAGTGACTGTCAAGAAAATATTCTCCTACCTGCTACAGATGCGAATGCAGAACTGTAAGAAATCCCTAGTACTGGAAGTGAGAAAGGCGATTGCAGTTCAAGAGAAAAGCAATCGCCGTTCAACCGAAATTTAGACAATCGAAATCATCATGGCACATGAAATATGATTACCACACTTTCTGTTCAAGAAGCCCAGTCAGATGATCCAACAGAGAAAATACTTCTAGCTCCAACTGACCCCAATGCAGAGGTAACACAAATCACTGGATACAAGCTGGTTTACATTGACGGAGCTTGCCCCAGAACTTATCGAGTATACAAAGCTAATTCAATGATTGGGGTAATATTTCAACACCTCACACACTGGTCAAATGCTGTAGATAAAATTCGATACGCCAAATCGGTGGATGCAGCAGTTGGACTTGATGACTTCATAAAGGTGACGAGGATATCAACAACGGCTACAGAACAACCGCCCACGGAAGAAGAGTTATTGGATAAAGAATTCGATGCGCTGACAACTGAGGAGTGGGAGCGTCTGAAAAGATACGTTCCAGAAACTAGAGATTTGGTTGCAGCGTAAGGAAACGGGTGGGTCGGGCAAACCCACCTGTGTGGCAAGGAGCAAACTTAAATTTTATCCAAATAGAACACCACAACTCATCGGATAAATCAATGGAAGCAATAGAAATACTGAAGCAATTCAACTCGTGCTACCTGAATATTCAGGCGATCGCCCAAGATGAAAACTGGCTTTTGTTGATTGCTGATAAAAGGATTGATCCAGAGGCAGCAACTCACTTGGGCGATGTTCTGCATTATTTGACTGAGGCAATGGGGTGCGTAGAACAAATTGTTGAAATCAAGTTTAATCAGGAATCAAAATTATGAAACTCTATGCAACCAGTATTCCTCAAGCTTTACCAACTTGGGCAACTGTTATATCGAATGATGCAGGTTTGATGGAAGTAGAAATCAATGATGAAGACCCTGGCTTTCATTCAATAATCGAGGAATTATCTACTGAAATTCAACCAGGAGTTATTGGTGTAAAAGCTAGCGATTTGTGTTTAATGTTTAGCATCAAGATGGTTGATACTAGCGAAGATAATTGACAACCCATATTTCCCAAAACCGACATCTTATGAAATTCACAACCGACATCTTATGAAATTCACAACTGTATCTGTTAGCTACTCCAGAAAATTCAATCTAGGTGATTATGAATCATTAGAACTGGGCTGTTCTCTATGGGCGCAAGTCGAGGATGGGGAAGACGCGGATGGAGTAACCCAATTTCTCTATCACCAAGCCAAATCTTCAGTAAAACTTGCGGCAATGCCTGTCTTGAAAGCCTCAGAGTTTCAGATAAATAAAGCTAAGTCTAGCAAAAAAGTGTCTGGTGATATCAACGAAAGTGATTGGTAAAAGAGGATCTGGACAATGCAAGAACTAATCAAAGCTTTAATCAAAGCAAAGGCAGAGTTTAATCCCATTCAAAAAGACGGTACTAATCCTCACTACAAGCGCAAATATGCAACACTAGATGCTGTATTGGATGCTGTCACCCCCGGACTTAGTAAACATGGATTAGTGATAATTCAAACTACCGAAATCCTTGAAGGTAAAACCGTGCTACGGACTCACATTTTTCATGAATCTGGAGAAAATATCACCAGCACTTATCCTTTACCTGAAATTAGTGATTCTCAGAAGTTTGGTGCAGCATTAACTTATGCACGACGATATGCAGTTTGTGCAATTTTATCGGTGACTGCTGATGAAGATAATGATGCTGAAGGCGCAGCTACTCCTCAAAAGCCTGAACAGCCACAGAATAATATTAGACCTCGCAAAGACAATCAACAGTATAGAGTTCAGCCACCAAAACAAGCTGTAACTGCACCATCAATCAGCCCAAAAGATTTGCGAGTCAAAGAAGTTCGCACACTTTTAAATTATCCACTCGATTTAGTCAAAGAGTGGCTGCATTCTCGAAATGTTACTAGTCCAAGTGAGCTTGATTCTGTTCAAATTGATGAGCTAGTGAAAACTATGTGTTTGGCTTGGGCTGGTAATAAGTTTGGGCATCCTGATCATGCTGTTAATTCTTATCAGAGACACGTAATTGATGCTGTAGCACGAGGAGTAGATGAGACAAGAGCAATCAGCGACTGGATGGAAGGAGCGCTAGCACAATTGCCTGAACTGAATTGAGAAGAGAAATCATACTTCAAACTAGGAGGTAGAGGAAAAATGAATCTTTGGTCAAGAATGGATTTAATTGCATTAACAAATGAACGCTTTTTAAGAGAGTATTACGATTTTATTTCCGATTACGATGGCGGATGGATGATTAAGTTTTTGTATCTGATTAAAGTAAATGTTGCTCTTTGGTTTGGATGGGAGTCACAGCCGGAATATGATGGTTGGCATTGGGGACTGGGGTACTTTAGAGAGGAATACCGACATGACTGGAATGCCCCAATAGGATCTTTTGATTGGCAAGAAATCTGTACTCCCGTCAGTTTTCTAAGATGGCAATATGGTATCGGTGAAAGCTCCAATTACTAATCAATAATAGGCTGTTCACTAAAGGATTAAAAATGGCTAATCTTCCACCCATTAATTCATTTGTCAAAGTCATTAAAGCACTGACAGAAAAAGACCCAAGGTTAGGGCAAACAGGTACAGTAATCCAGTATTCAGCACACGGCATGGTTTACGTTCATTTCCCAGATATGCCGCCTGTCCAAGGAATTTTTTTCAATCTACATCATTTACAAATTATAGAGTCATAGTCAAGATTATGCCGAGAAAATCCACTCATCCTACCTCTACTGATCAGTCGTCACTGTGTCTACAGTATCTTCGTCGTTGTGGGGGTAGCGCACGATTATGTACCATCAGTTTTAGTCTTAGTGTGATTCAAACACTGGTCAATCGAAAACTGGTGAAAGTGACAAATACTGGTGCAGGTTTTTTTGTGGAGTTGGATGATCCAGGATGAAAATACAAGTCGAGCAGCTAACTGCTAACGAATTTTTATGGGCGAAAGAGTGGATAAAGTCGGAGCAAGTTTCAGTATTCAACGAGATAAATTTTAGGGAGAGAAACGACAATGGAAATCAGGTTAACTACATCAGAGATTCGGACTATCTTACAAGGATGTCAATATACGTTGCAGCTTGTGGGGAGTAGTAAGGATTATCGCAGGCTTCAATCGTCAGAGCATTTTTCTACATCGAATGATGTGGTATTAAACGATGCTTTCAATGTTTTAGGAGAAATAGTGGATGCAATTGATGATGTACAACAGGCGACTCAACAGTAAACAGGAAAAGTCTTTTGAGAAGCAACAGGCTACTGGCTAATAGAGATTGCCAAGATTAGTAGAATTTGTCCCAATAAAAAAGAACTCATAGGAGAAACTTCTCATGTTTACCAAGTTAAAACCAGAACCAGTAATAAAACAATACGAACTCTTACCACTACTCGAAAAACTTCAAGGTTTAGGTATTGGATGGGACAGAGATACGCAAACTGGACGAGTCTATCTGGAATTTCCAAACGGACGGATCGAATTTAATAATCTACTCCTACTGAAAGCTTTTGTCATTGGCTGCATCCAGATGATGGAATACCCGCAGCATCTCAACTCCAAGATTGAACTACTGGAACAACATCATCAAGATTATGTGCGATCGCAACAGGAATTGATCCCAGAGATTGCCCAAAACTGTAACTCCTTCATTCAAGAGATCCATGCGCTGCGCTTGCTGATTTATCGGGGAGCGGAGGAATGTCGAAAGTATTTGCTTACACTCCAAGTAAACCAAAGGAAGCCTCTATGAAACGCAATCAGATTGTCAAAGGAATCAGTGGGATAGTGGCAGCTACTGCCATTGGGTACATTGGAGTTCAAATTTTTGGCAGAAATACAATGTACACGATTACTACAGCCATGCTTGGGCTGGGTACTGGAGGAGCTATCGGTCAGATTTTGGTAGAGAAAAGGCAGCAGCGAGTAGTACAAACACAGTCAAAACAAAGATAGGAGCAATCGTATGGAAACTTCAAAAGTTGTTACTATTCCCGATTATTGGACATTACCAAAATACTCGTTAGGGCAGAGAACTAAGCAGGGGGTAATTGTTGGAATTCAGTATTATCCACCCAATAATCTATTGACTGGTTTATGTAACGAATCTTGGCGTTATGCTGTGCTGGATCAAAACGATTTCTCAGAAGTGGCACATCTTGAAGAGGACAAAATTCATCCGCTTACACCAATTGAATTACGTGCTGAAATTGAAGCTGAGATTGAAGTATATCAATGTAAAATACTAATTCTCAAGCACCAGTTAGGGGCAATATCCAATGCTTAAATCAGTATTCACATACTAAGAATTACCTCTAATAATAGATGGCTTGACCAGAGTTAGAGCCGATTTTTCATAAAAGATGGCGATTGATCTCATCTTGAATGAATGGGATGAATCGCCGTTCGCCGTTTTGGCCAATAGTCAATAGTATCGAGTGTACGAAAATCGTGAGAGATTCGTATGATTACTAATAACTTATGCTACAGCTTCAAGTGTTGGCATAAGTTACCAAGCTACTGGTTCCCCAAGATGGAAAAAACCACCACTGGGGCCATCATTCGGCAATATTGCTAATTCAACACCAGTTTTCGCACCTGATGCGATGTCCATCATTGCACCTTCACCACCTAATTCCGTTTTTACCCAACCCGGATGAGCGCTATTAATCTTCACTGGAGTATTGCGTAGCTCATGAGCCAAATGAATCGTGAATGAGTTCACTGCTGCCTTAGAAGCATTATAAGCAAATGGTTTGGAATCATAGATGAATGAATTGGGGTCGGCATGAAGTGTTAACGAGCCTTCAATACTCGACATATTCACAATTCGACCGCTAGGGCTATTCAATATTAACGGCAATGCTCGTTGAGTTAATTCCACTAAGCCAAAAAAGTTGGTGCTAAATGTCTGTCTAATAATATCTACAGAAATAGAACTAGCATTACTGGTTAACCAATCACCATCTAAAAACACACCTGCGTTATTGATCAAGACATCAAGTTGACCAAAAGAGTTACTAATTTGTTGAACAGCAGATTCAATTTGAGTACTATCAGTGACATCCAGGGCAATTGGATGAGCTATTATTCCTTCGTTCTCTAAGTTACTCGCTGCTGTTTTCGCTGCATCTAAGTTTCGGGCCGCTATCAGAATTGTCAATCCATGTTGTCCAAGTTGACGACTCATTTCCAGCCCCAGACCTTTATTTGCACCAGTAATCAAAGCTACTTTGTTCTTTAGTTCGTCCTGCGCCATGATTAAGCACTCCTGTATGTAGTGATGAATTTAGATCACATTTCAGAACGAAATGTTTAAGCTGAGTTTAAATACTGGGTTAATCGTCTCACAAAGTCTAAATATTGAAAACCTAGGAGAAAGGCTAGGTTAGTCAGCAAACACTTGTTGGCAAAACAAAAAAGTAATTCAAATAGGATTATTACGATGAGCTTGACTATGCCGAAATCTTTTCACTGCCCGCTTGATGTATAATTTCTTTCTTTAACGAATCTGCTGCAACTGCTGCAATGGTTTCCCAATCTTCTTTTTTTAATAACACCCCAAGCAGTTCGCGCAGTATCTCTCGATTAGAAATGAATTCTTCACCATAAAGCTGATCATTTTCCAGAGTAGCAAGTATGTATTCTCTTACCTCTGGTGTCGGCAGTTTAAACTTTTCAAGTATTCTTTCTCTTGCAGTTTTTACAGCAATTTTTGTAGCTGTACCTAAATTCCAATTATTCAGTAGCAACCGCACTTCTTTATTTAGAGAAATACGCAACGTTGTGATGCGTCCCAAAAGTTTTAAATTGCCCATTAAGGAGACAAAAGCTGAACCCCAATCTAATCCAGCCCCAATATTACCACCAACTTTATCCTCAGCTTCAACACCTTTTCGCAACCATTCTTCATCAAAGAATAGACCAATTGCATTTACTGCATTTTCTTGGTTAAAGGTGCTTTGATTTTCACTGTGTTCCTGCTGGCTCATCTACTTATCTTTCCTATCTTACTCAGGAGAACGAAAAACTCCATACTCAAAATAAACTAGTTCATCGTAATCTTCATCTTCTCCGCCATCAATCATGCCTTGGCTATCATAAAATTCTTCTACTCCCGGTAATGAATGCAATCCTACTCTACCTTCATACCCTAATTCCATACTACGGGTTCTGGCAAATGCCAAGAATGCAGTGCCAACACCTTTTAATTTTGGCGGACGTTGGATATATGCCCGATTCCAAGGTGCAGTAGCTATGCCATCAATGTATACCAAGCGTTTACCTTTTACTAGGCGAGAACCGTGCATTTGAGTTTCAATCAGCATTAAGCCTTGAGTTTCACCTTCGTACTCAATTGCATAGCCTTCGCGGTTTGGTTGTCTGCTAATGACAAACTGTAGTTTAAATTCCCAGTCCCAAAATTTGTCTGATTGGTCGTGCAGTTTCAATTGTTCTTTCCACTTGTTGGCATAATCATCGACGTGCTTTTGCAATAGCTCCACTAAATCTGCTTCCACAACCGTGTTATCTTGACCGCAAATTAGTTTTACCAAAAGAAGCATTGCACCAAAATTACCCATGAACTAATTGTATCAATACCATCAATCAGCAGCATAACCGTCTATCTAGCCCAAAAAGAACAATGGCTCTCGATCCCATTTCAGAAAAAAGCCCAAAAACCGGGCTTTTTTTCATCCCTATTTTTTTTCGCTAACCCTGCCACTTCCTTTGTGACACCCATCCTGTATAGCTTTGAGTGCTTTCAAGTGACACAAAGTTCATAATTTAACCATGCCGCTTTTTGTGACATTCCTTTAATAGCAAGGGTTCTAGAGTTTTACCCAATCTTGCCGCTTTCTGTGACATCTATACACAGTAAGGCTTTTAGATGTCACGGCAGACCTTGCTGCTTTTTTGTGCCGCTTTGTGATCCGATGCGACAATAAAATATAGTTAATCAAAATTCAGGCGGATCAACCAAAAAAACACCTTAGTTGCAATCGCTAAACTCTTGGTAATTCCCCATTTTGTCTCTATTTAGATATGGTATGAATTAATGCTCATCTCTGCTGATACCAAAATTCCTTTTCCACGCTCCCTAGTTTATGCTACCTATCGTGACAAACTAGTTGAGCTAGTTCCCTATATGCCAAACGTGCGCCAGATCACACTTTTATCCCGTAGTGAAACAGGCAGTAATGTTTCTAGTGTCAATGAATGGCACGGTGGGAGTGAAATTCCAGCAGCAGCAAGAGTTTTGCTCAGTGAAGATATGCTCTCTTGGACAGAATATAATACTTGGAATCAGGCTGATTTTACACTTGAATGGCGTATTGAAACTCACGCTTTCACAGAAGCAGTTAAGTGTTCTGGCAAAAATCGCTTTTTGCAAGATGGTAATAGTACAGTAATTGAAAGCCGTGGTGAACTAGTGATTGACGCGAAACAAATCAAGGGAGTACCATTCTTTCTCACAAGTACAATTGCTCATGTAGTCGAAGATTTTTTAGGGAAAAGTATACAACCAAACCTATTAGCAATGAGTGCTGGAGTACGCCAGTATCTAGAGAAAAATGCCAGAGATTGAAAGTCAACATCTCAAAAAGCTAACTACTGTGCCTTCGCTATATTTGCCAATTCTAGCCATCGACTCAATTCTTTTTGGTTGATAATGTGTAACTTAGAAAAAGTCATACGGCGTTTAGATGCCCAACGGTACAGGGTTCGCAAAGTCACTTTGTAGCCTGTTTTTTCATAGAGATAGTCTGGTAATTCTCGCCCTAAAAGTGGAAATTCCGGGTTTTCTAAATCAATGCCAAATTTGGAAAGTCGTTCTTTCTCTTTCATCAATAATAATGAAACGTCAGACAAAGAATACTTTTTGAAAGGGTTTTGACGTTTGAGATAAAATAATCCTAGTAAATAGCAGCATTCTTTGAGCTTGACTTCTCGCTTGTAAGGCTGAACACCACATATTCGCAAACAGTTACGCCAAGTTCTTTGAGAAATATTCTTACCTAAAACGTGTTCGCAAGCTGTTTTTACCCAAGCAAGGGTGTACATATTTTGATCCATATCTCCTCTAATAATTTAATGCCCAGGTTTTCCTGGGCGCTCCAGCTTAATCTTCTACAGACTCAGTATTGTCCTCCAGTTTTCCACGAAGACGTTTGTTAATCATTCTCTTGTTACTGCGTTCAACATAAACGCCAAAACCGTTTTCCCAAAATACACGGTGCAGTTCTGATAATTTCCAACCCTCAAACTCGGCCAGTTCTTCTGCTTCTTCAAATAGTGCTGTTGGCACGTAAAGTTCAATTCTGGTCATTCCCTGTGCTTTTGTTCTAGGCATTGTTGCATCCATACTTAATCACCCAAATTATCAAATGAGATTGGTTGTGGGACAAGAACCCTACAAATAAATATTTTTGGTTCTTATGTGATATGAAGCCCATATAGACTATATTAGTGGTGTAGTACCATATAAGAAACAAAATAATATGGAAAAAATCAAACAAATACTTACTTTGCAAGGGATTGAGTTCGATGAGGGCGATATTTTGTCCGCCGCATCAACTATTGGCATGGATGTTGATAATTTGAATGATGCCGAAGCCCAAGAAGTGGCAATTCAAGTTGCACAAAACAAGAAATCAACTGCCCTGACCACTGCTAATGGCAAGTCCAAAAATGGCAATAGTAAACTCGGTAAAAACTCACCCCGTCGTAAATCCACCCCTCCATTGCAAGGAGCGATCGCTCATGCTTCTCAGGTTTCAAACCAAGAAATTCAATCCTTAGAAGATGTTCTCAACGTCGGGATTGATGCTTATACAACTGATAAAGCCGACCAGTTGTTATCAACGATTCGCAATGCTCCCAAAGACGTGGTGAGTAAGTTTGTTGAAAAGGCGATGGAGGAGGAAGCTGATGTAGATTCCTTTCGTGCAATCGGTGACGAACTCGTTGCGGGTATTTTCGGCATTAGCCCAACAAATGCAGCCGAATAAATTCATTGGATTAGCAGCAGTACTAAATTTGCTGCTATTAACCCTCGTTTTGGGCGTGGCAATATATGGAGCAACAAGACCAAACCCATCGCAAAGCATTAAATATTCACCTGAAGAAGGACGGCGAGTTGAGTCTGTCCGGCTTAACACTAGAAAACCTGACAACAGAAGAATTCCTGGTAGTCCAGCAAATTATTGATGAGTCGAGAACGCGATCGCAGTCCAATAGACAGATTGAGGAGTTAATGCAACGGGGAATGATGGCTCAAACTGCGATCGCAGCAATAACAGTATTGATGTTTTCGTTCATGGGCATATATGGCATAACCCGATATATCGGCTCACAAGTTCAACAAGTGCAAGAGAGTTATACCAATTTTAAGTAGTAGGGGGGAGAAAAGAATGTTAGGAAAATGGCTTCCTGGTTTATTTGGCGGGAAAGGTGATGGAGTAGTATCAACGGATTTAAGAGTCGGGGATGCAACACAAATTGAAGGAAACCTCCCTTCATCAATCCGCGAACGCTACACATTGCCAGCTTATACTACAGCACAGCAGGTTCTGGATGAGGCAGAAGTAGCTGGTACTCTAAAAGCACAGAAGTGGCTGCATACAAAGTTCTCCCGACACAAGCTCAAGCAGTTGCAATCCTTGGCAGAGATGTATAAAAACCAGTTGGCATATTCTCAAGAAGCCATGAAGATTGAGGAGGATTTGCAGCGAACCAGGGCGTTACATGGGGAAGCGGTAATTCGTCATGCCTTCGGTTCCCAGGAACAGCAGCGTCAACTTGGAGGATACGAAAAAGCGTTTGATGAAGTGGGAGATAGTTTCAGGTTTTGAAAGATGCTGAAAAAAACTTTTAGATTTTGTGGTGATACTTACACGGTAGAAGAAAACTGTCAACCAGAACCCCCGGACAAAGAGGCATATATTTGTCGAAACACCAAAGGGGATAATTTATACTTCTCCCGGACTGAGATTAGGGACAGCATTGTTGTTCTTGTGCCTCCCCCAAATTGTTAACCGGAGCTAGCTATATATGCAGATAAAACTATCTTTCGTTGGATATACCGTCTCTGGAGTCGGGCTGTCAATGTTGATGGGTTTTTTGTCAGTTGCTAGCCCAGTCAGTCAATTCTTGGTGTGGATCATTGGCATGATTTGCATTTGCGGTTTGGCAGTTGGTTTCTTTAACTTTGCTGGCTTAGTCGTCAAAGGATTCGGCTTCAACCGCAAGACTTTCACCATCGGCTTGATGCCTGGAGTAATATTTCTGTTTATCTTCTTGACTTTAGTTGCAGCTGGTGTCGCTTTAGGGGTGAGGTAAAAATGACATTTGAACTGGAACGATTAACTGCTAGTAGTGCCATTCATGCAGAACGAACTATCTTATGTTCTTTAGGAGCGAGTGCAGTATTATGTCTGTCTGCTCCTTTTTTCTTAAACACTGACCGAATAACAACCGGGATGCTACTTGGTGCTGGAACAGTGAGTGCTGGCTTATTTGGGGTATCCGCCCAAATCAGCGAAAGTAAGGAAAAAGTTTACCAGTCTTTGCTAGAAACTGACCTGAAATCACTTAAACAGCATTTACAAGGTGAGGCTGTTTATGATTATGTTACGACTGCGATCGCTGCCAAACGCCGAGTTGCTGATTACGTGAATCGCTTGCCCGTTAGTGAGCGCCCCCGGTGGATTGCTGAATATCAGTTGCAAGGGTTGGTTACACTCCCAGAACCACCAGCACAACAATCACCTTCACCGACTGGTATTCCCAATCCCGATATTGCTGACATCGATGAAGAGTCGGTGCAGTCCGTGATTAATCCGGGTGCGATGAAAATTCTGCAAGCCCTAGCAGCAAATTATCCTGGTTACATCAGAATTGATGGTGCTTGGATTGATGAACTGTGTAATGCTGCATCTAATCAAAATATGACTCTTCGCAGTAATCATCATTTTTACCTTTCTGGTGGAACACAATCTGGGAAGTCTACGCTGGCTGGGGTGATTATCAACAAAATTGCTGCAAAATCTCAAACACCAGCAATTGTCATCGGCAGCGATCCAAAGGATGATGTCACCAGATGGCTGTGCAAGTTTAGCCGTAAGTTTGACGGCATGAAAGAATTAAAAAATTGGATCATCTTTGCCACAGACCAAATTGACAAGCAGAAAGCCAGAGTATCAATTGTTGGTGGTGAATGTCAGGGTGTTCCCGAATTATTTCTTGCTCAGGATGAGGTGGACTCTGTATTTGGTGGTGGTAAAGGACTTCCAGGAATGGTTGATGCTGACACTGCCAAAGACTTGCAAGGTTTTTGGAACTATGTGATCAAATTCACCGCCGGACTTAAAGGACATGGGGTGTTTATGGGCCAGTCCCCACTCTCTGGAGAAACTGGATTTAGTCGCCCATCTCTGAAAAACGTTTGCTTTATTGCGATGGGGCAGACATCGAGTTATATCATTGACCATCCCCAGGATTTCGTAAACGTTAAAAAGGAGATTCTTGAAATCTTGCGACAGGCTTGTGAAATGTTAGATAAAGCCGGAGTTCGATATGCCTTGGTGATTCCCACTCGGTCTAATCCCTTTGTTGCCCTAATCCCAGAATTTGATATCAAGGGTCTGGAACAAAAACAAGATTCCAAACCGAATGATGACACTCTTGGTAGTTCTAAAAATAATCAGCAATCCTCACAACAGCAGATTGACTGTGACTGGTATGAAGAAATTAGAAAATGGGCGACAGAATTAGGAAGAAGACCACATTTTCAGGAAATCAAACAGAAGTGGCAAGAATTAACGGGGCAAGAGTTAAACGAAAAGGGGGTGACATTACTATTAGAAAATCTCGGCTACATAGAAGATTAAAGTGGAATGCTCGATATGGTAATCCTAAAGAGTATAGAAAACAAGCAGCGATCGCACACAAGAGGACTCACAATTATTGTATCGTTTGCCTGACTAAGAAAAGTGAAGAAATCCATCACGCTTACTATGGGAATGACATTATTGGAGTCTCAACATTTCCTACGTGCTACCGTTGTCATGATGAGATTTGCCATAGTCCGACTAACTGGATTAAGAATCCTAGTAATCCCGTTTGGGGCAATCGTAATACTGACGAATTTATTATCAGATTACGATTAGGGTATCAATTACTATACGGAGGAATCAAACGTGTTTAATTAGTTGAGCAGTGCCGTTAATTTTCCTAAAAATCAAGTTTTAAGTTAATCGGAGAAGAATTCTCATGTATAACAGCGAATACGATGATTTGAGTTTTGAAGAACAATTATACCTGACTGAATCCCTGATCAGACAGCGACACAATCAGCAGATGTTATTGCGCCGAAATGCTCAACTGTTGCAACAGGAGTTAAGTTTTGAGGCTGAATTGTTAGAAGACAATCCAGAGTTAGCCCAGGTGATTCATTCTTTTAATATGCAGGAGATTCAGAGTAATCAGCGAAGGCTAGAGAATGTTTTAAGTTCAGAAGAATCACCTTCAAAAGAGCAAAGTGTTTGGAGTAAGTTTTTTCCGGGATTGGGAGGTAATTATGGTGTGGACTAAATCAATTTCCTTAGATGTTGCTAACAAGCTTTTTGAGGTAATTGGAGTTTCTTTTGAGCAGAACGAATTAGAAGGTGGTTATCTTGCCAAGCATGAACATAAGACCCTGATCAGACCAATCTCTGGCTGACTGCGATCGCAGTTAACTTCAGTGGCGTTAGTTCATCCTGATAATGTCCCGGCTTACAACGCCATGAGTTAACAGATATGATCCATCATTCATGAATGTCTCGCTTAACCCGCCCCTACGACCTCTGCACTTCAGTTTGATAAATCTGGTGAGAAATCCAGGCTATTGGATGCAAAAATTGAGTAATTTAATTTTTGGAAGCCCCAAAGCTAGACTACATCTATTTTGGGTTAAGGTTTTGTTAAAGAATATTTACTAAAAACATAATCACATTTTAATACTCTATCACTATTCTTAATTCTCGGTAGTTCATTCTAGTGATGTCATGTTGACCAAACCTGATAGACAAAAATGTTTAAACTATGCATCTATCGGTGCAGTGATTATGGGGCTGACTGGAGGGCCGATATTCTCCACTCTTGCCCAGGCTGAGGAGATTAGAACCCTGACTCCGATCAAACACGTCATTGTCATTGTTGGCGAGAACCGAACCTTCGATCATCTCTTTGGTACTTACCAACCGCGATCAGGGCAGACAGTGTCTAATCTGTTATCCAAGGGCATTATCAATGCTAATGGAAGACCTGGGCCAAACTTCCAAGCAGCAACTCAATATAAAGCTTCCGTCACCAACACTTTCTCGATAAGTCCTGCTAACAAAGAACCCTATACAACGCTACCACCGCCGAAAGCTGGTGGTGGAAAAGTTGCAAGTGACACAAATCCACCTCCCTTTAAGACCTTGGCTGCTGCCCAAGCTGCCGAACCTGCGCTGCTACCGGAGGATGTCAAGCTGCTACTGACAGGTGCAACTGGATTGCCGAGTGGTACTGTTGATACCCGAATCCAGAACGTCAATAGCTTACGGAGTGGCCCTTTCCAATTAACGCCTAGCCTGCATTATGACGCTTACGCAGCTAGCCCTGTACACCGCTTCTATCAGATGTGGCAGCAGGTGGATTGCAGCATTAGCCATGCCAGTGCAGAGAATCCTAGTGGCTGTCTTAAGGATCTTTTCCCTTGGGTTGAGGTAAGTGTTGGTGCAGGTAGCAATGGGAAGCCATTTTCGACCTTCACCGATAAGGAGGGTGCTACCTCTATGGGCTTCTACAACGTCAATGACGGAGATGTGCCATACTTCAAGTCTCTGGCTGATAACTATGCAATCAGCGATAACTACCACCAACCTGTCATGGGTGGCACTGGCGCAAACTCAGTAATGATTGGTATCGGTGATGCCATTTGGTACAGCAATGGTAAAGGCAATCCAGCGACACCGCCGCCAAATGAGATCGAGAATCCCAATCCGCAGCCTGGAACCAACAACTTCTACACCCAGGATGGCTATTCTGGTGGTACTTATACCAATTGTTCTGACTCCAGTCAGCCAGGGGTAAGACCTGTTTTGAATTATCTGAATTCCCTCCCATACAAACCAAAGTCTAACTGTGCAGCGAATACCTACTATCTGCTGAACAACTACGATCCTGGCTATTTTGGTAACGGAACAGTTAACAACGGGGTCACTAACAATGGTTTTGTGATCCCGCCGTCACCCATTCGCACCATTGGTGATGCGTTGTTGGAAAAGAGGATTTCGTGGCGATACTACGGTGAAGGTTGGAATAAATACGTTCAAAATCCCACCAGTAACACCAACGTCTATTGCAACATTTGCAACCCCTTCCAGTACGTGACATCAATTATGGCGAACGAGAAGGTACGAACGGAGCATTTGAAGGACACCACGGATCTGGATAACGATATTCACAACAATTATCTGCCTGCCGTTTCTTTTGTGAAGCCTGGTGGCTTACTTGACGGTCATCCAGCATCATCAAAATTTGATCTGTTTGAAGCTTTTACTAAGAAGATTATCAAAGAGGTTCAAAGCAAGCCCGAACTCTGGAAAGACACAGCAATCCTGATTACAGTTGATGAAGGTGGCGGATATTACGATTCTGGCTACATTCAGCCCCTCGACTTCTTCGGCGACGGAACACGGATTCCTTTAATTGTGGTGTCGCCATATTCTCGCGGTGGTCGCGTTGTTCATACGTATTATGACCATGTTTCAATTCTGAAGTTTATCGAGAAGAATTGGAGACTGTCACCACTCACCAGTCGTAGTCGTGACAATCTACCCAATCCTGAAACCCGCCGTACAAATCCCTATGTACCGATTAATGGCCCAGCCATCGGCGATTTGAGCGATATGTTCGATTTCTCAAGACATTCGCGATTTGATAGGCATTGGTAGAGAGTAAAACTCAGGTGCAACTAATGAGATTCTAATGGAGGCGATCGCAGTTTGAACTAAGCAATTCTGTTATTGACAGTTTGAGGTCATAAACAATTTGTCAATAAGTAATAGTGCTGAAAATTTTGCGAAAAACAGACGTAGGAAACACAATTTTAGGGCTGACGATGCCTACGCCTAAGCGTCATTAAAACAAGCGCCATTTATCCTGACCGGAAAAAGCATTTACACAAGTTAATTAAATAGCCACACTTCATATTTGTTTGAAGTGGTTGTGAAAATATTCCAAAAAAGCATTTACACAAGTTAATTGAATACCCGCACACCAGCATTTATTTTTAGCCAAGTACTATTGACAAAAAGAATTTCATCTTAACTTGTCACGAATAACAAGTCTGTCCTACTGGGAAATGCATAGTGCAGTGCTTGCAAGGGGGAAAGTGCGATCGCCCCCGCGAATTTTCAATGCATATCTCTGGAAATGAATATAGAGACGTAGCAGTGCTACGTCTCTAAAAGGGTTATGGATAATGCACATCCTCAAGTAGTCAGTTTTTTTTTACAACCGGCCTTCTCTACGAAATGCTACGCGAACCCATAGTGTCTTGTAGAGAAGAATGCAAAAGAAGAGAAGGAAGAAATGCTTAACTCAACGGTATTGCAGTATATTAAGAAAGTCAGGGTAGTAACGCTTCTAATGCTGCACTTCTGACATATTCATTGATTTGTTGATTTGATATTAGTTGTTTTAGTGGTTCAATATTTCCATGACTGACAGAAGCAAATATTCTCCCTAAATCCTCAGTTACTATATCTCCGGTTACATCCATTGAGATGTCCCCTGGAGCCGAAAAAGACTTGACAATCAGAGGATAGGCTAATGCTTCACTAAATTGTGCTAATAGATACAAGGCATAAATATGTAAGATATAATCATTTTTATCCAATAACTCTGACGGATTATTGCTGAAGTTTTCTAAAGTATTCTCACCAGACCTAAAGCACATATACCCCGAAGATGGGCAGCAGTATCTTCAACTCCTCCCTATACTGGCTCCATCTGAATATGTCGAATCCCTTGCAGAAAAAGGTTTTCATCGCTGTATTCTAAGTGATACAGTAACTAAAAAATCCCGAAAATGCGAGCGAAAATACGAGATACAGAGATTTTCTTTGATGTGGAAGGTTCTGCATTAGTGGTAGATGGCGATCAAATCTGCTCTAAACCTGTTGCTTTTCTAATTCACGGGGGACCTGGTGCGGATCATACTTCCTTTAAACCAACATTCTCGCCTTTAAGCCAAAAACTACAACTAGTCTATTTTGACCATCGCGGTCAAGGAAGGTCTGCCCGTGGATCTAAAGAAACCTATACTCTAGACAATAATGTTGAAGATATGGAAGCGTTGCGCCAACACCTTGGTCTGGACAAAATTGTTGTGATTGGCGGTTCTTACGGTGGTATGGTGGCTCTAACTTATGCAGTTCGCTATCCTCAGAATGTCTCTCATCTGATTGTCATTGCCACGGCAGCCCATAGTGGCTTTTTAGAAAGAGCTAAGGAAATTCTAGCATCAAAAGGAACTGAAGAACAAAAAGCAAGCGTTCAGCGACTTTGGGATGGGAACTTTGAAAATGAGGAACAGCTAAGACAGTATTTTCAAGTATTGGGACCTATGTATTCCCTAAGATATGATCCCACTAAGTCAGGCATTGCATGGAGCCGGAATATTCTCTCAGTTGATGCGATTAATGTTGCTTTTGGCGGTTTCCTCCGCAACTACAATATTCTTGACCAGTTACATAAAATTACCGCACCCACTTTAGTTCTTGCAGGTCGGCATGATTGGATTTGCGCTCCAGAGTTTTCTGAAGAAATTGCTCAAGCAATTCCTAATGCCGATTTGAGAATTTTTGAGAATAGCAGTCATTTGATTCGGGCAGATGAGCCAGAAGCACTTTTAGATGCAATCGCGGGGTTTTTAGTTTACAAACATTAGCTCAATTCGTAATACCGTTTAGTAGTTTCATTTTAATTTTTGGTGCGTAAACACACCATCCCTCATCCAAAACGAATCTCACCCATAGACTGACAACTTGTACTATTACCGAGAAGGGGAAAAGGGGAAAGGGTAGGAATAAAGAACTTTTCCCCACAAGGTAACCAGCCAAGTGTTTTTAAATAGGTCGAACAAAAAAAAAGAAGATAATACCCGCCACGTAGTGCGTTCGCCCAAGGCCTCTCGTAGAGAGAACTTAGCAGCGCCCAGGCGAGCCTCCGAAAGCTCCGGTCTTTATTTGAAACAAGAGCTTTTAAGTCACTGGTTCCCTTTCCCCTTTCCCCTTTCCCCTTTCCCCCTCTTCATTTCTTACCTGCTTGCACACGCCCTTTTGTACTTTGTGTCACCTTCAATTCTTCTTCTGACTTGCTGGAGTTGACCATTTTCACCAAGTGCTGATTTAGATAACTCTGCGCTGAGATATACAGACTTTCCCAAATCTCTTGATTGCGGCTGATTTTTGTTCCTACTGTATTTCCGGCTGTTTTCTCCGACACCAAGTATTTGCGGAAATAGTTATTCCACAGATGTTGGAGGAAATCTTCGGCAAATTCGTTAAACGGCAGAATCCATTTATAGTCTTTGTCCAAAAATACCCGATAGGATGCAACTATCGGTAGTGCCAGGTCAGTTGGCGCACCAAACCCAAAAGAGTACTTGCTATCAGGCAACAATGTAGTTTTTCGTATATCTATTGATGCTAAATCGTTCACACCCTTTCTTCTGGGGTTGCTGATATGTTCTTGGATTATTTCGTACAGTCTTTGCTCTATCCACAAAGCCTGAGATAGCAGAGGCAAAAGTGCAGTTAATCTTTCCCTTTCTGTGTCTGTGATTTGAGAGGGGATACTTGTACCTGTTGGGTGTTTGGTTCGTTTATTGCCGTCGGGGTTGTATCTGTTTCTATCTAGGCAGTTTATCAACTTCAGCAAATGGTTCACATTGCATTGGGCATTTCTGGGAGCGCTGCTTTGGTTTTGGTAATAGGCTATTCTAAATTTCCTATCTTCTTTCTGTTCTAACTGCGCTAAATACTGCTTGATGAATTTGTAATCACCTCTGGCGTTGACTTTGGAGCGAGAATCTACTGGCGTTGTAGTATTACTTGCCAGGGCTATGTCTAGTAGTCTGCCAAGGTAACTTTGCTAAGTAAAACCCCTAATTGGTAAAATAGCCAAAAATGGGGTGTAACATGGCGAAAAAGTACATTGTTGACTTGAATGAAGATGAAGTTTCTCAGCTACAAGCAATAATTAAAAAAGGTAAGCACAAAGCAAGAACTATAACCCGTGCAAACATTCTTCTAATGGCTTCTGAAGGAGAAACGGATCAAGCGATCGCTAGCATAGTTAGAGCGCATGTTGCAACAGTGCAACGAATACGAGAAAAATTTGTCATTGGGGGGTTAGATTTTGCTTTGAAGGATGAAGTTCATCCACCAAAACCTAAAAAGTTAGATGAAAAACAAGAAGCATTTTTGATTGCAACTGCTTGTTCTAATCCACCAGTCGGAAGAGTACGTTGGACAATGCAATTATTAGCAGATCATTTAGTGAACGTTGGTATCATAGATTCAATCTCAGATGAAACAGTACGTCAAACTTTAAAAAAAACGAAATCAAGCCTTGGTTGAAAGAACAATGGTGTATTCCTGAAGTTAACGCAGAATATGTTTTCCGAATGGAAGATGTGCTGGATTTATACAATGAGCCTTATGATCCTAAACGCCCTGTAGTCTGCTTTGATGAACGTCCATACCAATTAGTAGAAGAAGTAAGACTTCCTTTGCCACCAGAGCCGGAGCAGCCTGAACGTTATGACTTTGAGTATAAACGTAACGGGACAGTAAATTTATTTGCATGTTTTCAACCCTTGGCGGGCTGGCGGCATATCGAAGTTACAGAGCGTCGAACTAAAGCCGATTTTGCTAAACAGATGAAAAATTTAGTAGATGTTTGCTACCGAGATGCCGATGTTGTTCGTTTAGTAGTTGATAACTTGAATATTCATACCCCCAGTGCATTATATGAAGTTTTTTCACCAGAAGAAGCACGTCGAATTATTCAAAAATTAGAGTTTCACTATACTCCTAAACACGCTTCTTGGCTGAATCAAGTAGAAATTGAATTATCTGTTTTGTCTCGCCAATGTTTAGAACGCCGTATTCCTAATCCAGAAACATTAACTTCTGAGATTGCCGCTTGGGAGAAACAACGTAATCAGCAAAAAGCCAGTGTCTATTGGGGTTTTCAAACCAAAGATGCTCGCCGAAAAATGCAGCGTTTATATCCGAATTTAACCTAGCAAAGTTGGCTTGGCAGACTACTAGGGCTGATTCTTCAGTCAGTCCGATGTGAATCGTAACTTTTACCCTGGCTTGGGTTAGGTCATATTTGTAATTTTTCGCTTGCTCGAATGCTAAAACTGTATGCCCCCCATTGATAATACCGTCGCTGCCACCCTCGTTAGCTTCTAAGACTTCTAGCTCCAGTTCAGTTTTGTTCTTGACAGGTTTAACAATATTAGCCGACAGAACGATTCCACTGTGGCGGGAGAAGAATTTTCCAGGTTCGGTGGTCAGTGAGTCGAAGATTTGTCTGTAGGTCGCGCTTTTACGGTTTGGTTCCCTGATGTTGGGTTCTAGTGGTAGGTCTGTCGGGAACGAGTCTACATGGGCGGTGGCAATGATGCAATTGGGGTTGGCTTGAAAATAGTTATCTATCTTGATGTTCCAAGTCTTGGGCATACAATGTGTGCAATGTCAGGGGAATTTCTATGTTAACCAAAACTAGGGTGCAAGGTCTTGGGTGTAATACCAAGATAAGATACCAAAAAACTGGACTGCCACCGATTGCCCTGCATGAAAAACTACGTTTTTTCGCAGCTACAGTTTGACATCCACCCCGTTGTAAATGGTCGGGGATTCCTAAGACTCACGACTTAGGTTTCTGTTTCTTTCCCTTTCGGCTACGCTCAAGGCAAGCCTTACGGGTATTTCGCAACTGCCCTTCAGCCTTAAGGCTGTCAGGTCTTATGTTCGCTCCACAGACAAGCCAGCGCGGTCTTCTCCCAAAGGGAGAGGCTAGCGCCAAGGGGGTTTCCCCCATGAGTGACTGGCGCTGAAACTGCGAGTCCCGCAGCCAAAATATTCTTACTTGCGTTAATATCTCTGTCGTGGTGTATCCCACAGTTGGGGCAATTCCACTCTCTTGAATACAGATGGTAAGCTAGAAAGTAGATAACAGTTAAATCGATGATGTCCCATGAACGTTGTCACACCAAAACGATTTACTATTGACGAATATCATCGGCTGATTGAACTGGAATTTCTAAAGGAGAGCGATCGCATCGAGTTGATTCGCGGAGAACTAATTCAGATGGTAGCCAAGGGCACACCTCATACAGTCTGCGGTTCTATCTTATGCCGCCAATTGGATCGGTTGTTGGGCGATCGTGCCGTGATTCGCGGACAAGATCCGATTACTTTGCCTTCGCAAAGTGAACCTGAACCAGATGTGGCGGTAGCACGTGGCAAAGACGAAGATTATCTCGCCCATCATCCTTATCCAGAAGATATTTTTTTAGTGATTGAGATTTCGGACTCAACCCTAGATTACGACCAAACAACAAAGTTAAAAATCTACGCAGAAGCCGCAATTTCTGATTATTGGATTGTCAACTTAAATGTTCGCCAACTTGAGCGTTATAGCCAACCCTATCAAAATGCTCAAGGTGAATTCAATTATCTCAGCAAGCAGATATCTTTACCACATCAGTCAGTAACGATTCCTGGATTTGAAGATGTTTTATTAGACTTGAATCGGGTATTTCCCAAGGTTGTAAATGCCTAGAAATACGCAATTTCCCATTTCGCACCCAACATTTGAAACGTTGCAATGCAGCGTCTCTTAAGAGCAAGCACAGAAGACCAATGAGATTAAGGATTGCTTTCATACAATGAGATAATTGTTGAATTGTTGCATTAACAATCAAGTTTACTTTGGCTGTCTCCATACAAGGTTGTATTCCCTTTCAACAGCCGCCAATAGCAAAGCGTGCAAGGATAATAGATACGGTTTGGCTTGTTTTTGCAACCCGTGCAACAGCCAATCTACAGCCTCTTCACGGCTGTCCACTTGATGTCAACTGCCGTAACCTCACATATAGCTGCTGCTTCATTCCCTTTCGTGCGATGGCGTAACCGCTTTTTCCGTAAGCGTTCGTCGAACGCGAGTGCGTCTCGTAGAGAAGACGTGCCGAACGCGAGTGCGTTCCACAGGGAAGGCATTGCCTCTCGTACCACTTCGTGGAAGCAAGCTACGCGTTAGCGTCTCTGAAAGAGAAGGTATCGCTCAAAACTATGAGGCAAAAATCACCCAGCGATATCCTTCCCACTCTTATAGTTCATTGCTCTGGGTTTCCTCTTGCCTATAGGTACTAATTTCGATTGCTTGGGAGGTTGAGGAGGACGGCATTTTTCACAGTAAAGCGGTCGCACACCAAAAGTTTCTCGTTGTGTGGGTTGTTCGCACTGCTTACACACAAAGTTAAAAACGCGAGTATGAATTTCCCGCTTGTGCGCTCTGACGGTGTACTCTCGGACTTCAATAGTTTTGCTGGGCATCGGTTCTTTCTTTGGTGTTCTATTTATAAGGATAGTTTTTAGATAGCAATATATTCATACACCATTTGATTGAAACAGGGGCAATCTGATGGTTTTTGGCCGGGGATTAAGCAGAGGCGATGCCGCCGGAAAGTGCGAATATGCGATCGCACCGCACTCCTGACAGCAGCAATTGGAGGCATCTAAAAAGGCAGTGGCGATTTGTTTCCAGCCTTTGGAGTAGCGAGTTCGACTTATACAAATGAAACTACAGTTCAATAACCCTTAGTTAGTTCTAATTAAGAAGATAGTCTTTAATCTTATTTTGATGAGAGCGCAAAATTTTTAAAGCAAGATGTTCAGTTTTACGAATTGTCTCTCGACTAAGATTTAGGCGTTTTGCAACTTGACTTAAGGTTAGTTGCTGATTATCTGACAATCCAAAACGTAGAGTCAATACTTCTCGTTGCCTTGGATTGAGCAATGCCAGCAACTTACTCAAGTCTTGATGTAAAAGCTCTTGAGTTATTTGCTCATCTAGGGAAATACCATCCATCGGTAAAATGTCAGCTAGTTCAGTTTCGCGCTCATCTCCGACTCGCATTTCTAGCGAGACTGGAGTGCGGGAAACGTGAAGGTATTCCCGTATTTGACTAGGCAATACATTTAAGGATTCGGCAATTTCTGCTACAACTGGAGGACGACCCAAAGATTGAGACAGTTGCTGCTGTACTCTCCTGATTTTGTTTAACTTTTCGTTGATATGAATTGGTAAACGAATAGTGCGAGACTTATCTGCTACAGCACGTGTTATTGACTGGGTAATCCACCAATAAGTATAGGTTGATAGTTTATAGCCTTTGTTAGGGTCAAATTTCTCGACCCCACGCTGTAGTCCCAGTGCCCCCTCTTGGAGCAAATCGAGAAAATCTAAATTATGATTCTGGTACTTTTTAGCGATCGCTACCACCAATCGTAGGTTAGCTGTCACCATTTTATGTTTAGCTTTTTGACCTTGTTGAACGATTGACTGTACTTCAGCTTCGGTTTGCCCAAGCGAGGTAGTTAATTCTCTTGTGGTTGGTTCTCGCTTTAATTGAAGTGCAAGGCTTGAGCGCTGTTCTTCAATCGCCATCATCTGCTGCACAAGCCTAGCATTTGTAATTTCTTGCTCAGGAGTTAGCAGAGGGTAGCGTCCGATTTCTTTGAGGTAGGAACGAACTAAGTCCGTAGTTGGGCTGGGCATACTTTCAATTAATTGTGACGACTACTTTTATTTTTCGTTTGAATAGAATGTTTTATCTCAAGAATTAACTAGCAAATCAAATCTTAACCATAGATTTAACCCAATATTTATCTTTGGAAAACAAGTTTATAAATATAATACTTGAAATCTAAAAATAGGTAAATACTAAAAGCTGCTTTATTTTATAAATAAGCTTTAAAATAACGAAGAAATGTAGCTGAGTCAAATCAGAGAGACGCTACGCTAAATTTAGAGTGAAGTCCTCTCTTGAAGAGAGTATGCGTTCAAATTCGCTTCACATTTGAACAAGGCTTAAAAACGCTTTGCGTAAATCAATTGAAAAATACAAATACTTAGTTGAGGAATAATCATGGATATGCAATCTCTACTCACCTTGGCAATCGTAGTCATCTTTTGGGCATTTGTTACTCTCGTTATGTTCCAGTTCATTAACGGACTATTTGTATCGGCTGCTTACACTAGTAATGTGGTTTCGGTTAGCAATGGAAATATAGCTGCTTCTAAAATCCCATCAGTATCAGAAGTAATCACACCGCAACAAGCTCGGACTTTTGAAAAATTCCCAGATCCTTGGATGTTAGACGATGAAGTTGTTCATCGTACAAGTAATGAAGCAGTTGTTCTCTCATTCCCTACATTGAGATTACTGCCTCCAGTTAAAGAAATTTCACCACGACCAAAACGTACTACTCGTTCAAGCAAAGCTAACAATGCTGCCAACAAATCACCGAAAACTAAAAAGGCTGATGTAAAGTCTTCAGGCAAGCGCAATCCAGGCAGACCGCGTAAAGCTGGCTAATTCGCTTTTTAAGCCTCGGCTGATCACCTAAGAATAAATATTGGAAGGTTCAAAAGTTCAAATGAGGCAATTACTTGCCTCATTTATTAATAAGAGAAAGGCTTCGCCATAGCAAGAGTGAAAAAATAATATTGTGAGTGATGCAATGGTACAGCAACTTTTCACTCAAGGTTCTTTATTCGATTTGCAAACAGTAATCGATTATGGGCAGTCAGTTATTAATGTTGCCCAAGAGCTTGCAAAAGTTTTAACAGATAATCGCCCTCTCTCTACAAAAACTGTTTCTTCCCAGATGAATCGCTACTTTCTAGGCACTGCTGCGTCCGGTGCGTGGCAGTGGAAAGACGCTTACGAAGCTATTGAAGTGGCGCAAATATTATATCTGCGTCATCTGGGAATTAAGATTTTATCACAACAACCTCAAGTGGTTGTGCAACAATTAGAAGAATTAACAGCCCTCTGCCCGACGCATACTCGCCGTAGTGAAGAGTCAGTACAGCTTCAGCAATTCTCGACACCGTTGCCCCTGGCATACTTGGTAGCATTGGCGGGACAAATCAGTAGCAGCGACCTCATCCTTGAGCCAAGTGCCGGGACTGGCTTAATAGCCCAATTTGGGAAACTACAAGGCGCAAGTCTGATGCTCAACGAGCTTGCACCCGATAGGGAGAAGATTCTGCGACGGCTATTCCCTGGCACTCCACTATTCTCAGTAAACGCGGAACAGATTAACGACTATCTGGTTGGCAAGACTCAGCCTTCAGTTGTTCTGATGAATCCACCTTTCTCCGCATCTCCCAAAATCAACAGTCGCAACCCCGACGCAACTCCTCGCCACATCAACTCGGCATTGCAAAGACTGGCTGATGGTGGACGGCTGGTAACAATCACAGCCAATTGGTTCTCTCCCAATAATCCTACTTGGCGAGAGACTTTCTTTAAGTGGCAGGATTTTGCGCGAGTTCTACTGTCTGTTGGGGTCAACGGCAAAGTGTACTCCAAACACGGGACGACGATGGAAACCCGGATTACGGTATTTGACAAGGTTCCGGCTGATAATCCCGGCGACATCCCCTGTATTCCCGAAACCTTGGACTTACCCGAACTGCTGGCGTTGATTGAGCAATTACCTGAGCGATCTCCGTGGGAACGCTCAGAAGAAGTCAAAGCTGCTGCGAAGGCAATTGTTGTTCAATTGCCAAAACGTACTACAGTTGCACAACCAGAAACAGTTTCCTTTCTTCCAGACGACATAGTAGTGTTGGAGTATGAGGTTATCGAGTGGACGGCTAGTGAGGGTTTGAAAGATACCCTATACGAAACCTATCGCCCACAGCGAATCCGAATCAAGGACGCTTTACCTCATCCCTCATTGCTTTGCGAAAGTGCAGCCTTAGCACTTGTCTCACCACCGGCTCCAACTTACAAACCACATCTCCCACGGAACATCATCACACAAGGTTTGTTGTCAGAGGCACAACTTGAAAGCGTTATTTACGCAGGTCAGGCGCACTGTGAATTTCTGTCTGGGTCTTATATTGTGGATGATTCGTGGGATAACGTGACTGTTGCGGCGACTGGCGAAGAAAACGCCGTTAGATTTCGCCGTGGCTGGTTTCTTGGCGATGGGACAGGTGCTGGTAAGGGTAGACAATGTGCAGGAATCATCCTCGACAACTGGTGTCAGGGGCGGCAAAAAGCAATCTGGGTATCTAAAAGTTCTGCCCTAATTGAAGATGCACGTAGAGATTGGTGTGCGCTGGGTGGTACTGAGCGCGATATCATCGACCTGAGCAACATCAAACTTGGCGATCCAATTCCCTTCACCCAAGGCATCCTATTCTGCACCTACTCAACCCTACGTTCTCAAAAGAATGGTAAAAGTCGGCTTAAGCAAATCGTTGAGTGGGCAGGCAAGGACTTTGAGGGAGCGATCGCATTTGATGAGTGTCACGTGATGGGTAACGCAATGGCGCAAGAGGGCAAACTGGGCATGGTTGCAGCATCCCAGCAAGGTATTGTTGGGCTGAGGTTGCAAAACGCATTACCGCAGGCACGGGTTGTCTATGTCTCTGCGACTGGTGCAACTAAAGTCTCAAATCTCTCATACGCCAATCGCCTGGGGCTTTGGCAGACTGGAGATTTCCCGTTTACCTCCCGTGAGGATTTTGTAGAATCCATTGAGGGCGGTGGTATTGCAGCGATGGAGGTTGTTGCTAGGGATTTGAAAGCATTGGGTCTGTATTTGGCGCGGAGTCTTTCATTCGAGGGAGTTGAGTACCAGACTCTCGAAATTGAGTTAACGCCGACGCAGGAACGGAGTTATAACAGCTATTCTGATGCTTTTCAAGTTATTCACCATAATTTAGACAAAGCCCTGGAAGCTTGTAATATCTCTGGTTCCAAGACTTACAACCGTGCTGCAAAGATGAGCGCGGTGTCTCAGTTCGAGTCGCACAAGCAAAGATTCTTCAATCATCTGTTGACTGGGATGAAATGCCCTACCCTGATCAAAGCAATTGAGCAGGATCTAGTCCTTGGTCTTGCAGTTGTCATTCAAATAGTTTCGACTAATGAAGAACTTTTGAAACGACGACTTGATGAAGTTCCGGCTTCGGAATGGAAGGATCTCAATCTTGATCTGACTCCACGGGAATATGTTATGGATTATTTGATGAGTGCTTTTCCGATTCATCTGCATTCCATTCATTCTGGCGAGGATGGAGAAGAAAGATCCGAGCCAGTCTTTGATGCCGATGGTTCTCCAGTTATTTCCCAAGAAGCTGTAACCTTGAGAGATGCCTTAGTAGACAAACTCACCAGCCTTGATCCCATCCCCGGCGCATTAGAACAATTGCTGTGGCACTTCGGTAACAAGCAAGTGGCTGAAGTTACAGGTCGTAGCAAGCGAGTTCTGAAAGATGATTCGGGGCGTTTGTTCGTTGATTCACGGGGTAGTGGCGCGAATATTGCTGAAACTGCTGCGTTTATGCAGGGTGACAAACAAATCCTCATTTTCAGTGACGCTGGTGGGACAGGCAGAAGTTATCATGCTGACCTCAACGCTGTGAATCGTAAAAGGCGATCACACTATCTTTTAGAAGCCGGCTGGAGGGCAGACAACGCAATTCAAGGGCTTGGACGATCGCACCGCACAAACCAAGCATCAGCACCCGTGTTCAGACCTGTTACCACTAACGTTATAGGTGAACGCCGCTTTATCTCAACCATTGCCCGAAGGCTGGATAGCTTGGGCGCTCTTACTCGTGGTCAACGGCAGACGGGTGGCAATGGGATATTTGAGGCTAAGGATAATCTGGAGTCTAACTATGCACAACACGCACTATACGAGTTGTTTAAGCAGATTTATCAGGGTCGATTTTATGAAATGTCTTTAGGAAAGTTCGAGCAAATGACTGGACTTAGCTTAACCTCTCATGAAGGCGGCATGAAAATCGACTTGCCCCCATTGCGGCAATTCCTCAATCGGCTGCTGGCTCTACGAATTGATATGCAAAACATCATTTTCGAGCGATTTGAATTGTTGCTGAGTCAGCAGATTGAAACAGCGATCGCTAATGGTGTTTACGAGATAGGTGTAGAGACACTCCGGGCTGAACGCTTTACTGTTGAGAGCCAGGAGGCAGTTTATACACACCCTGAAACAAATAGCACAACCAACTACTTGAAAATTGAGCGCGTTCAGAGGAACAACATCAGAACTGCTAATGAGATGCTTGAGTTTGCCGACAAGTACCAAGGGCGATTCATGGTGAATGAAAAAGGTATTGCGGCTGTAACAATTCCAACGCATAGTATATTCGATGCTGAAGGTGGTGTTGTGCTAAGGGTATTACTCGTCCGCCCACAAAAAGAAACTCGTGTCATAGTGGAACAGCTAAATTCTTCCACTTGGCGGCAGGTTTCGGCTGATACGTTTGTTGCGACGTGGTCTATTGAAGTGGAGACACTGCCATTGGTGTCAAGTTAAGGCAGAAGCCCAAATGTCAAGCGACCTGGCGGCGTTGCGTCGGTGTCGCTGACGAACAGCTTTCACAAGACCCATAGAACGTTGATGCTCAACTAGCCAAGGAATCAGTTGTAGTTGTGAATTGTGCGATCGTGCGCGATGGAAAAAATATAAACTGCGAAACACCATTTCTACGGAAATACGTTCAATGGGTTGTCGTAGAGCGATCGCTACATCAGCACACAAGTCATTTAGAACAGCGTAGAAAATCCAAGTAGCGTATATTTGCATTTGTACACCGTTAGTACCACCAACCCACAGATAGGACAAGCCCAACAATCGCTTAGTCAATAAAAATGCGTCCTCAATCCGCCAACGTCGTCGGTATAAATCACAAACTTCTTGTGCCGAAAGTTGTTGTGGGTCAAGAACATTAGTTAAGTAATGATACCAAGTCTTACCCCACAATACTGATACTAAGCGCATGGGATGGTGGCAAGGGTGAGTGTGATTCAATCCCATGTGAATAATTTCATCTTTGTAGTGAGAGCCTTGAGAAAGTACACGTGTTACCCGATATGTCACCAAATTCTTCTGGCGTGTGAGTACATACTTACCAGTTGCGGTAAGAGAATCAAACCACTCAAAGCCATAAAATCCCATGTCTACTATCAGTAAGCCACCATCAGGTAAACGTTCTAACAGTGCTTGCCACCAACGAGTCTCATTCATTTTGGCATCAGCATCATACCAAATTGCTACCGGAGTGTGAGTGAAAGCTTCTACAACCATCAGTATTTTTCCTGCCAACACCGTACCTGTTTTTTCTTGCAGTTGTCCGAAGTGTTTTTTCATTGCTTCGAGTGTTGAGGCATCTGCAATCCAGATAGCGGTAAATCTTTGTGCTACTGATGACCAAGCTGGGGCTAATTCTCTTACGCTCCTTTTCACTGCCAGACGCTCTATCACTTGCTCGAATAATTTCGCAAATAGTGTAGCCGGCAAACTATTGAGTCTTTGTGACAACGCTTGCTTACTCACTTTTGTTGCTTTCACCCACATTAATCCCTCTATTTCTAGCGATCGCAATACATCTGTGAGATGCTGTATTTGTCGATACACTATACTCAATACTATTGCTGCCATTACTGGCAAGGTCAGTACTCGTGAACGCAAGCTCCGTTCTTTGTCTTTTACCCCTTTGAGGTTAGCAAATGTACCTGGGCTGACTAGTTCAAACAGTCGTGATTCTATCTCTTGGCTGGCTGGGGCAGGTACGCTGACTCGATGGCGAAAATCTGGATTCCCTTGCTTTTTCCGTGGTTTACTCATGGCTTTTTCAACACAGGGGTGTTAATGGACTTTTACCATTGATTTGCCCACTCTTGACAGCCATCTATCTTTCTTAACTTGACACCAATGAGACACTGCCCAAGTTCACAACCGATTACCTGCATTTGGTGACTGGTATTCTATTGCCTATCTGGAAAATCCTGCCACAGCACAGTAGTCGAGTATTCCGCTTGCAAACCAGCGATGGACAAAAGATTCTCGGTCGCGTGGTGAATGCTCACGACATTCAAACCGTGCGCGAACAACTCGGACTCAAGAACAAGCTGTTAAGCCCACAGGAGTTAGTCTCTTTAGTGCTAGAAGGCTATTCCCAGCAGTTACCGGGTGGCGTAACTTTACGGCGTTCTTACATTGCCACAGAACCTCGCATAGAACTCGTTAATGCTATCTCACTGGCAGAGCGACTCTTAGCTGTAGGTTGCTTCACCGAGATCATCAAGTGGAAAAAGCGAGTATTCATTCCGGTTTCAGACAAAGCCCCAGCTATTCTAGCGGCTGTGATTGGAATATTGGGATAATTCCCAACTTCAAAGACCCAGGCATTTAATCTGCGGCTAACTCGGTGGCAGAACTAAGGCGGCTGGTACAGAGGCAGTACGGAATAGATCAGCCTAATCTGTTTGATGGTTGGAATATGGAATAGGTGAATTCTGCGGTAAGCTGACAACGGCTTACCGCGATCTTGTGTGTGAGCTTATATAAATTTTTTTGCAAAAATGGCATTCCAGCAATATGGAGTTTCGATTTTTCAGAGTTTCGCTATACCAGAATTTTGCATACGCGAAAATAACATCATTGTGTAACCTCGGCTTGAGAAAACCCTATAACGACATTCCAGCAATATGGAGTTTCGATTTTTCAGAGTTTCGCTATACCAGAATTTTGCATACGCGAAAATAACATCATTGTGTAACCTCGGCTTGAGAAAACCCTATAACGACATTCCAGCAATATGGAGTTTCGATTTTTCAGAGTTTCGCTATACCAGAATTTTGCATACGCGAAAATAACATCATTGTGTAACCTCGGCTTGAGAAAACCCTATAACGACATTCCAGCAATATAGAGTTTCGATTTTTCAGAGTTTCACTATATCAGAATTTTGCATACGCGAAAATAACATCATTGTGTAACCTCGGCTTGAGAAAACCCTATAACGACATTCCAGCAATATAGAGTTTCGATTTTTCAGAGTTTCACTATATCAGAATTTTGCATACGCGAAAATAACATCATTGTGTAACCTCGGCTTGAGAAAACCCTATAACGACATTCCAGCAATATAGAGTTTCGATTTTTCAGAGTTTCGCTATACCAGAATTTTGCATACGCGAAACTACAAAATGCTGAAACTATGAAAAACTAAATTTTTAAAGTTGTATAATTTCACTATTTCGCTAACATACGCTATAAGTCTAAGCTCTAATTCAGCAAAAGGAACCAATAGTGATTATTACAGTAGCTAGTTTCAAAGGTGGAGTAGGCAAGACAACAACGGCTGTTCACTTAGCAGCTTATTTAAACCGAAAGGGGGCAGCTTTACTTGTTGATGGTGATCAGAACCGTTCTGCTATGACATGGGCTGCACCAGGGAAACTACCATTCAAGGTAGTCACTGATATTCAGATGCCTAAATATATTCGTCAGTTTGAGCATATTATAATTGACACCCAAGCCCGACCAACCAAAGAAGACCTTGAAGAGCTAGCTGACTCTTGTGATCTTCTTATCTTGCCAACGACACCAAAAGCTTTAGATTTGGATGCTCTTTTAAGAACAATTGAAATCTTGCACCAGATGAAATCCAATTTTAAAGTTTTACTAACGATGGTTCCACCACCACCAAGCCAGTCTGGGAAGGAGGCAAAAGAAATGCTTTTAGCTGAAAATATTCCTATTTTTAAAGCTGAAATTAAGCGCCTAGTAGCTTTTGAAAGAGCGCCTTTAGAGGGTGTTATCGTCAAAGATTACCCTGACCCAAGAGCAGATGCTGCTTGGGCTGGGTATGAAGAACTTGGAAAGGAGATAATGGTCTAATGACGCAAGAAAAACCAGCAGGTGGTCGCTTTGCAAGCCTTCGAGCATTGCGAGAACAGCGTACAGAAGAACCACTTGAACCGCAAAAATCGCTCGAAGCACAAGAAGTACTTGAACCACAAGAAGTACTTGAACCACAAGAAGTACTTGAACCACAAGAAGTACCTGAACCACAAGAATTACCTGAACCACAAGAATTACTTCAAGAGCAAGAAATAGAACAAGCTAGTTTATTACAAACAGATGTAACAGGCAAAATAGAGAAAGGCTTGAAAGAGATACCAGAGGCAACGAAGCTTCAACCAGTTGTAGCAAAGAAAACAAAAAGCAACCTGCCTCACAAAAATAAAACTGTACCTCAAGATGAAAAGCGTGGGCCAGGACGACCTGCTGGTCGTCGGAGCAATCCCGACTATACTCAAATTTCTGCATATATTCCTTTGGATATGTTATTAGAAGTTCAAGATGTCTTAGCAGAGGAAAGAAAAGAATTGAGAAAGCGAACACCTCGCCCTGTAAGCGATTTAGTAGAAGAACTATTAGGAACATGGCTGAAAAAGCAAAAATCTAGTAAATCAGATAGATGAAAAACTGGAATTTCATATTTTTGCGTATGCAAAATTCTGAAGTCTTTTATTTCTAGCCTTTAAGCAAAGCAAGGTATTAGTGAAATCTACCCAGCGTCCATTTAAACAGTTGCCAAAAGTTGTCAACCCGCAACGCAACCAAACTGCAATTAGTGAAACAGCCGGAGAAAGATTGACACTAAAATTGACACTAAAGTATAAATCAAGCATTCAACCCCTTCGGGGAATTCAAAATTAAAGACAATCGCTGGGGGCTTTGACTCGAAGGATAATTAATTCAAAATTATTCTTATTCTTCCTAACAGAATTTTGAATTTTGAATTCAAAAAATGGTCAACGATGATCTAATTTAATTTCTGCTACGTTGATAAAAAAGATTTCAGAAATTCTTGATGGGGGTTATACAGGGGCTATATATACCCCAACAATAGTTAGGGACTTTAGTGATATTTTGACCCCTATATAGGACATATATAGGTGCTATATGGGGTATATTTGGCTAGTTCACATTTTGTACCCCATTTAGCCCCCAAGGGGTTATGATAAGCTCTTGAGATTAGGAAAAAAAGGGGGAGTTATTTTATTCTTCTCTCCCCTGCTCCCCCAAATTACCTGAACAGATAACTTTTACAAATTAAAGTGTATTACCTTTGTCTTTATGTCAAACATTCACACGTTGCAAAAAATTTTTCCTGCGGGTTTCGATAACGGTTATGGAAGCCTAAAACTTTTAGTCGATGGCTTTGAAGTAGTTCGTGTGCCAAGCTATATAACTAATGCCGAGATGGAAGATGTTCCAGGACGTGTAGTTTTTAACGGTAGTGCTTATACTGTTGGAGAGTCAGCTTACCGGACAGGGAATTATTTTGACCGCAACACAGACAATAATGAAAATAAAGTCAACAACGCATTATTGACTTTATTGGGTGCATTAGCACATCTACCACACCGTAAGGCTTGGCACTTAAAATTAGTCGTCAGTTTACATGATGTTGCTCTGGCATCAGAACTACAAAAAGTACTCAATGGAGAATATCAGCCAATACTTGCTGGCAAACAATCAGAAGTAAAAGTAGAAGTGCTGAAAGTTGTACTAGAGGGTATGGGTGCATTGTTTGGGCATCCACTACCGAAAAAATTAACCATTTTAGACTTTGGCAATGGAACAACCCTGTATTCTCGTTACAACCGGGGTCAACGAGAAGTTCACACCGCCTACCCCATCGGTGTGGAAGTTCTCATCGATGATATCTCCCAAAAAATGAAACATTTAAATGGGGGAAAAATCGGAGACCCATCCAAAATCCGATTTTGTCTGGAAATGGGGCATACCCGATACAGCCGTGACATCGATATCAAAGATATATACAGTGCTTCTTTAAAAGATTGGTATGAAAAATACTTGAAGAAAGTGGTGAATCTGACACTGGATGCCAAGCATCAGGGGGATGAAATCTGGGCGATTGGTGGAGGTTGCCTTTTACCAGGATTCAAAAAGTTGTTAGAAAAGAATGGCTTCAAAATCCTGGACAATCCGGTAGAAGCCAATGTCTCTGGGCTTTTAGAGATGGCAAAAACTATTTTTGCCAAGAACCCAACTACTACATCTCTTAAGTGATCGCAATGGCAGACAAACTTGACTTAACCCCAGAAAAAGTTCGGATCAAAGATAGCTACCGTGAGCGGATATTTGCCGAATCACAGCAACTAGGCAAGAGTTACCTGGAGACGCTTTACTTTATTATTGATTGCTATTTTGCTTTCAGAAAGGGTGCATTTCCCACACAACAAGCGACTTTCACCCCGATTAATACTGAAGATAACAAACTCACCTATTGGAGTTCAACTCAAATTACAGAGGAGGAACAAGAGGATTCTGATGGAGAAACATTCAGCCTTGACTTTGATTTGTAGCCAAAATGTAGGATTTATGTCTGATTTCTGAACAAGCGATCGCACGATAGCGTAATCGCTTTCTTTTGCATAAAGAAAATAGTTCTAGCACCTCTGTTTGCTAAAGTAGTTCTAAGGCGCGTGAATTTCCAAACAATCCAGAGGCATTATCACTATGAGAATACTTCATGGCACCTGGATACCAAAGGAGGAAACTGACTTTATTCAGTCAGGGTCTTTTTACTTGTGGGTAGAAACTCAATTATCCCAAAAAAGTCACACCAATAGTCAACAAATTCATCCTGGACATTTGCTTAAATCCGAATTAATCGCCTTTTTAGTACAGGAATTGGGAATTAAAGAACACAATACTCAATTTGTTCAACGCATATCTCCTAAATACTTTGCCTTACCAACCACCAATAATCAGCCCCTACCCTCACCAGAATTAACCAAGTATTTAGAAATTGAGTTGACTGATAGTTATGAAGAATTCCAATACTGGCAGGTAGATTGTTATGAAACAGTAGTGTCTACCAAAAACGTCACAGCACTTAATATTATCAAACTACTTAAAGATATCCATTTTTTAGCAATATATAATGCCGAGAAGTTTCAAATTGGTTCAGATTTATTATTTTGGTATCATTACACTCAGAGTTTTAAACAAGTAATCCTCAAAGACCAATTTATTCCCGCCCTAAAATATCGACAGTTATCATCGAAAAATCCGAAGAAAAAAGGCAAAAGCAAGACTGATAAAGCAGCATTTGAAATTTATGCCACCTGGGAAATTATTTCCGAACAATATGAAGCAAATATTCTTAAATATATTGAATATATGCCACTAATCTGTGTGGCAGGTACAGGAAAAACTAGCGATCGCATTGAGTTTTTTGATCGAGAAACACTATTGCGTCACTTTTCCGAATATGTACTTGATGATTTAGTGACTCACACCCCATCTACAGCCGCTTTTGACAAACAAATTGCTGATTCTCTAATTGAATCTTGCTTTTCTCCTCGTCAGCATAATCCACTAACAACAAATACTGCCCTCGAGGAATATCAGCAATAGTTGATGTGGAAAACCAAAATTACCCGCACTCAAGCTGATTCACCTTTTCATCTGTGCTTCCAGTTACATTCTCCTGATAATGAACAAATAGACAATTGGCAAATTCAATTTCTAGTAGCCAGTAAACAAGATCCATCCTTGAAGTTAGCGTTAGCAGACTACTGGACAATGAATCAATTTACCAAAACTGCTGTACATAAAGATTTTGGTAAAGATTTTGAAACAAATTTACTGCTGAATCTGGGGTATGCAGCCCGGATGTATCCCAAACTATGGCTTGGGTTGGAAACAGCGAGCCCAATCGCAATGCAAATTACCTTAGATGAAGCATTTGACTTCCTTCAAGAAAGTGCTTGGGTACTGGAAGACTCAGGATTCAAAGTAATTGTACCTGCTTGGTATACTCCGGCAGGTCGTCGTCGCGCCAAAATTCGCCTCAAAGCATCGGGTAGCAAACTTGCTGCAACCAAAGGGGAAACAAAAAGCTATTTCGGCTTAGACTCACTGGTGGAGTATCAGTATGAGTTAGCGATTGGGGAGCAAACTGTCACACCTATTGAATGGGAACAACTGATTAATGCTAAAACTCCCCTAGTGCATTTTCGCGGTCAATGGATGGAATTAGACCGGGATAAAATGCAGCAGTTACTCGAATTTTGGCAGTCCCACGGTAACGAACAACCCCAGATGACCTTACTGGAGTTTCTACAACGCAGTACTGAATTGGGGTCAGAATGGGAAATTGAACATGATGAAGCTTTGTCAGAGATGATAGCAAAGCTACAAGATAAAAGTCGCCTAGAACCAATTTCTGAACTTGATAATCTGCAAGGCACACTCCGAGAATATCAAAAACGTGGTGTTTCCTGGCTACAATATCTGGAAAATTTGGGATTAAATGGCTGTTTGGCAGACGATATGGGTTTAGGTAAATCCGTGCAGGTGATTGCCCGATTAGTGCAAGAGAAGGAGTTAAATGAAGCTCTGAAAGTAGGTGAAAAGATTACTTCTTTATCTGCCCTGCCTACACTATTAATTGCTCCGACTTCTGTTGTTGGCAACTGGCAGAAAGAAATTGCCAAATTTGCACCTCATTTAAAAACTATGGTGCATCATGGTAGCACTAGGCTGCAAAATCTAGCTGATTTCAAAGCTGCTTGTGAACAAAACGATGTGATAATTAGCTCCTTTACTCTAGTCCGCAAAGATGAAAAGTTATTGAGCAGCATCGAGTGGCAACGTTTAGTACTGGATGAGGCACAAAATATTAAAAATCCGAAAGCTGCCCAAACTAAAGCTATTTTAAAATTAAGAGCTAAACATCGGCTGGCATTGACAGGCACTCCTGTAGAAAACCGCTTACTGGATTTATGGTCAATTTTTAATTTTCTCAATCCTGGTTACTTGGGTAAAGAAGCCCAGTTTCGGAAAATCTTCGAGATTCCGATTCAAAAAGACAATGACCGCGTAAAATCTGCCACCTTGAAAAAACTGGTAGAACCTCTAATTCTGCGAAGGTTAAAAACTGACCAATCTATTATTAATGACTTGCCAGATAAAGTTGAACAAAAACTCTACACTAACCTGACCAAAGAGCAAGCATCGCTTTATGAAGTGGTAGTACTAGATGTAGAAAAACAATTGCAATCAGCAGAGGGAATTCAACGCAAAGGATTGATTCTTTCAACCCTGATGAAATTGAAGCAGATTTGTAATCATCCAGCCCAATTTCTGCAAGATGGGAGCGAATTTTCACCACTGCGTTCGCACAAACTCAGTCGGTTAGCAGAGATGGTTGAGGAGGCAGTTGATGAAGGAGAAAGTTTACTCATTTTTAGTCAATTTACGGAAGTGGGTGAAAAAATTGAAAAACATCTCAAACATAGTCTGCATTGCAATACTTACTACTTGCATGGTGGCACCAGTCGCCCACGTCGGGAACAAATGATTACCGAATTTCAAGACCCAAATACAGAGCCATCGGTTTTTATCCTTTCTTTGAAAGCAGGGGGTGTAGGTATCACCCTCACGAAAGCCAACCATGTCTTTCACTTTGATCGTTGGTGGAACCCAGCAGTTGAAGACCAAGCAACTGACCGTGCTTTCCGTATTGGTCAGAAAAAGAACGTCTTTGTGCATAAATTTGTTGCTATTGGGACTTTAGAAGAGAGAATTGACCAAATGATTGAAGATAAGAAAAAACTCTCTGATGCTGTTGTTGGTAGTGATGAATCTTGGCTCACCGAATTAGATAATGAAGCCTTTAAGCGGTTGATTTCATTGAACAAGAGTGCAATTTTGGAGTAGATATTATGGCTAAATTTAGTCGAACTTGGTGGGGCGATCGCTTCATTCAAGCACTAGAAGCTTTTACAGATGATAACCGACTCAAAAGAGGACGGTCTTATGCTAGCGGTGGTAAAGTCAAAAGTTTTGAGATTGACTTAAATAAAATTACTGCCAAAGTCAGAGGCTCAGTTAATCCCTATTTTGGAGTCTACAAAGAACCAACTTATAATATAGAGATTCAGATTACACCTATTGCTAAAACCCATTGGAATGAAGCTATCCAAAAGCTTTCTTCTAAAGCCAGTATCATTTCTCGATTGCTGCTAAATGAAGTCCCAGAAAATATTGAAGATACTTTCTCTCATTTGGGACTACATTTATTGCCCCATAGTAGTAATGATTTCAAAACTAAATGCTCTTGTCCAGATTATGCTAATCCCTGTAAGCACATTGCTGGAGTTTACTATTTAGTGGCTTCTCAATTAGATAATAATCCCTGGTTGTTATTTGAATTACGGGGATTATCGAAAGCAGAACTTCAAGCCAAATTAGCTGATTCTCCTTTGGGAAAAGCTCTCTCTGAGGAACTGAATACTAAGGAAATTCCTTTAGAACTTTCTAATTCGCTGTACACTAAGCTAGAAAAACAATCTCTTAACCAAATGCCAATTGCCAGAGAATTTTGGTTAGGTACAAAACGATTACCACAAACTATTGAAGTGGCGACTCCAGGTAGTATCTGTGCAATTTTGATTAAGAAACAAGGGGATTTTCCTGATTTCTGGCACAATGAAGCTTCCTTTATTGAAACAATGGAAGAACTGTATCAGCGAGTCAAAACCAAAAATCATCAGTTCTGATTTCAGCGCTGATAAAACAGGCTTTTAAGTCTCAGTATATTTTCATAAATATAATCGGAGTTCTATCGGAATCCGGTTTGATTTTTGAATAAAAGTAAGCAATACTTGTCGGGTTTTGGGGAAAAGGGAAAGAAAAAACCTTTAACCTTTTCTCCAAATCCAATCCCGACTTAAAAATGCAAAACCCAAGCAGTTATTGAGAATTCTGATTATTTAAACAGATTTGTTTGGGCTAACAGTTTGCGAAAATACCCTGACCTGGCGTTAGTAAATTATCTGGATCGTAACGTCGCTTTGCACTTACGAAATTTCCCCAAAATCGACCAAAATGCTGCTGCCAATCATGAGGGGAAAAGGGAATAGCATCTACGGAATATTTGTAACCACCCAAGTCACGGTTTTGCTCAAATAGTTTGCGATTATCAGACAGCATCCGTGTAACTACAGCATCTTCTGGTGGTACTGCTGTTCGCAAAATAGAAAAGAGAAACACAATCTCTTCTGTGGGAACCCGGAACAAGGGTAGATGAAAACGGTTGGTTTTGACTGGATATAGCAGAATTGGCCCTTGGCCCGTATCAGCTAGTGTTAAGTTGGCAGCGACTTCACCAACAAAACTGTTAACTGCGCTACCAGGTACAAACAAATCTAACCAAGGATGAGGATTTGACCAAATACCAATAGATTTGAGAAAGGCAACTGTAGGAGCTAAACGGTTGAGGAAATCAAAATAAGTTTTATCTTCTATTTGTTCTGTACCACGAGTATAGTTTAACCCCGCAAGCAATAGGTTGTTATTAGGTATACTTGGAGGACTGTAAAAGCTAGCCACTTCTAGCAGATAACGCCATCCACCAGCATTATTAGAAACTAACTGACCTTCTACATAGTTAAAGCGCTCATCATTTATGATTTGGCGTTGGTCACGAGTAAAGGTAGCTAAATCGTCATAATATAACTGAAACACACGGGCATTGGTAGTGGCGGGAATTAGCTTAACAGTTGCCTGTACGATAATTCCACATTGACCTAGCCCTGCTAGTACTGCAAACCATAGATTGCGATTGTACGACAGTGAACAAGTTTCGAGATGACCAGTACCAGTAACTACCTTGAGTTCTAAAACATTGTCAACTTGCACACCATAACGATGAGTTGCACCGCCAATACCCCCCACTGATAAAGTGCCGCCTACAGAAAGTTCGATGTAATCAGTGAGAACGGGCGGTGTTAATCCCATAGCAAGCGTTTGTTGCAATAACTGACTCCATACCACTCCAGCATCAACAATTGCTCGGTCTGTACCAATGAAATGAATCTTGTTGAGCGTACTTAAATCAATAACAATGCCTGCTTCTACTTGTGACTGACCGTAGGTAGAGTGACCCTGACCGCGTGGGGCAACTTTGAGCTTTCTCGTCCGAGCGAATTGAATAACTTGAACAATATCCTCAATTGAGCCTGGTTTAAGTACTGCTATTGGTTGACGATGCACGATATTACCAAAGTCAATACTCGCATCAGTAAGTGTCGCATTACTAGTGTAAAGTACTCCATCTAAGGAAGGTAAACTTTCAAAAACAGATGTGGCACTGGCAGATGTTACCCAGGAACGAGTATTTAAATCAAACCCGATCACAATTGCACTCGTAATCAAACCTTGTAAAACTGAGCGACGTGAAGTGTTTTGTCCCATAATTTTTACTTGGTAGTATAATCGTTACCTAATTACGTAAATATACTGCTAGTTTTAGCATTTACTTATTAATTAAAGTTAAATTTATATTTAGTGAAAAGTATGATTGTATGGTACAGCCATCAAATAAAAAATATACAATCATTTCATCAGAAATACGGTTAAATACTGTTAAGACTATTACTGAGTCAAAATCGCCCTCATAAAATACAAGCAGGAAAGCAACGGGGAAGCGATCGCTCCTCGTAGTAAAAATCAGTACATTGATTCAGTTCTTTTCAGTTGTTTATAAGACTCTAGGAAATAGCAGACGTTCACTCCAGGCAATCGCACTTCCCTAATCTAATCTTCGCGCCGGATTTCCCACCAACACGCCACTCATCACTCCAATAGCCTACATCAGCAGGGCTTTCGGCAATAAGAGAGAGAATCGATTGGGGATGACTACACTCCATAAGAGCGATGTCTACGACGGGCTGTCCGGTGTCGCTACTTCCTCCATATTCAAAGCGAGTTTTTTAAGCTAGAAGCTGTTTTTTCTGGATTTCCTGAAAACGGAAAAACTAAGATGCTTTTGATTTTTGGGTTTGGTTACAACGCTATATTTACCCCAATCTATGAATCTTCAAGAAGTCAAAAATCAATTTCCAGGAGCAGTAGGTGAGATCGAGACACTTGAAAGACTAGGGTTCGCTTCCCGTAGTGGTAATTGGATTGATACCCTTGACTTTGAGAAAGCACAGACAGCTTGTTGGTTAGTCGGAAGAGTCGGTGATGATCGAGACGCTGATGCTCTTATTCGTACTTTGTCTGGTCAAAGGCTTGGGAATTGGTGGGCAGACTTTAGTAGAACGTGAGTTGGGATGGAATAGGCGCACTATCCGTAAAGGGATGCAGGAGTTGGAGAGACCTAAGTATAACGAGTTATTTTTATTTTTCGTTTCTTCCAAATTAACTACCGAATATTTGTCTGTAGCAGAATGGCACGCTTGAACAGATGAAACCCCTGATATTACTGGATGAAAGGGTATAAGGTTGCAGGTATTGGGGTGTACAAACAGTAGTTGCACGTATTTGGCATGGTCAAACACTTATCAGTAAATGTTTAACTTTGATTTTAATTCTTGACCGTGCAACTCCTACACCCTCTTATCCTGCAAGATTAAGGATTTGCGCTTTTCAAGCGTACCATTCAACCCCAGTAGCCTGTTGTAATTGGGCTATTGTTGGAGTCCGTCACTCAACAGCCCCAAAAAGTAGGTAAATATCGCAGCAAGTGTGTGCTTTCATGCAATTATGTATGCTTTTTCAAGAAATCGGTTTGACTTCTGGTTGAATCAGGTTAAGAACAGTGTAAGGATCGCGACCAGAAAATAGCAGTTTAATCACAATTGCTGCCGCAGACTCTAACAATCGAGCATACTTCAACTCCCCCAAATCGACTGGCTCACTCCCAACATCTTCAATCAGCGAAGCCACTTGACGTTTCGCGTCAGTATCGTCGCCGCAATAGAGCGTTACTAACCGCCGACCATCGAAATTAGGCTGCTCCATCTGCCAAACTTTTGCCTGACACATATTGAACGCCTTCACTACCTTAGCCTTGGGAGAATAAGCAGCGATCGCTTCTGATAGTGATACTCCATCATAAGTTTGCGTTAAGTAATTACCGTTAGAGGGGTCAACAGGATTATTTATGTCTAATAGAATCTTGTTTGCAAAAGCTTCACTTCCTCCACCTGCTTCCATAGCTTCAAATACTGCTTGGTGAGGAGTCGCTAAAACAATGACTTCACCAAACTCTGCTGCCTCTACAGGGGAACCAGCTTTTGTCCCCTGAGCAAGTTCATGTGCCAAACTCTGTGCTTTGCTAGAATCTCGACCTGCAACAAATAGCTCGTGTTTTCCTACCCAACGTGAGCTTAAAGACTCTGCCATGCTGCCATAACCGATAAAGCTGACCTTCATTGCTATTTCTCCCTAATACAGTTCAATGGAAATAAAAGCACTATTTTTCATCTAGATTTACCACTGTAAGTTTATGGGGCCGCCAAACTGACGCATCTCTGCAAAAAACTGTCCTTGCGCTCCTCCATCTGGAAGTGTTGCTAAATAGACAGCAGTTTCGGCTCCTTGGTCTGCTGTAAACGGCGCATTCTCTCCTCCCATATCGGTTTTCATCCAACCTGGAGAATAAGCATTAACGAGAATATTACCACCAAGAAGTTCCTTCGCCAGAAGTGCAGTTAACCCGTTCACCCCTAGTTTGGATAGTCGATAGGAAGGTGCTATTGGGTAGTAATCATTATTAATTGCCGCCAGAGATGCCATTTCGGTTGAGACATTGACGATGCGACCGTAGTTGTGAACCTTCATCAACGGAATTAATGCTTGAGAAATTCTCAGGAGCGCTAGAACATTGGTGTCAAATGTAGAGCGCATCGTTTCTAGTTGAACTGTCAATAAACTAGATTCCTCTGGCTTGGTTGTAGGATTGATGCCGGCATTGTTCACCAAAATATCTACCCTGCCGTAGGCTTCTCTTAGCCATTGAACAAACTCTGCCACATTCAAATCACTCGTAACGTCTAGTGTGTGATAGTTCACATCAAGTCCTTCACTAAATAATTGTTCTTTAACAGCAAGACCATCTGTTTGGTTACGACTTGTTAGAACAACATGGATGCCAATTTGGGACAATTTACGAGCTATAGCATATCCTAACCCACGATTGCTACCTGTTACTACAGCAATCTTTTTCTGGTTTGTCATTTTAATAACTTTTCACAACTTTCAGTTTTACTTTACTGAAATGTTTTAAATTAATCAAATTGATTGAAATAATATATTTAATCGATGGGATTAATAGACTTGTCTGCCATTGATCTGAACCTTCTGGTCGCCTTTGAAGCACTTTTTGAAGAAAGGAGTGTTACAGCAGCAGCAACACGATTGTATTTAGGCCAACCAGCGATGAGTGCGGCACTCGCAAGGTTACGCATACTATTCCAAGATGAATTATTTATCCGAATTGGCAGGCAAATGCAACCCACAGCAAAGGCTCTGGAAGTTGCTTAAGGTATAAGAGTTGCCCTCCAACAAATTCGGCAGACATTGGAAACGAGCCAAACATTTGACTCTACTACTTCTAAAAGTACTTTTACAATTGGCAGTTCAGATTACACTAGCTATGTTGTCATGCCCAAGCTTCTAAAAATTTGTCGTCAAATTGCACCAAGCATTAATTTTCGATTAATTAGTTTTGCAAAAAACTTTGTCGGAGAACTATTAGAGCGACGAGAGATTGATCTAGCTTTGGGTGTTTTTCAAGACCCACCCAGACAAACAATACAAATGCCATTATTTCCAGAACACTTTGTCGGCATCTGTCGTCTTGGACATCCCATTCTCTTGGAGGACGTTATCACACCAGAAATCTTCGCTAATTTTCTTCATGCTCTTTTTACTCTTAGGCAAGATGAAGTTGGTGAAATCGATAATGCACTCGCCCAGTACAACCTCCAGCGTCGAGTTGCTTTGACAACTCCTCACTTACTAGTGCTACCAGCAATCATTTCATCAACTGATTTAATTGCTGCTGTTCCATCACGATTGCTAGCACCCTTGGCATATCAAGATGCATTAGAAATTTTTGAACTTCCTGTACAAACTCAACCGTGGATGATTTCAATGCTATGGAGCAAACTTACAGAGCAGGATCAAGCCAATTGCTGGTTACGACAGATGCTCATAAGCGTTTGTGAGGAAATTTAATACATCAGAGAAGTCTTTTAACATTAATTACATACAGCACTTCCGGCAGCTATGAGGTTCATTCTAAAAGCTGAAAGCAATGATAGGAGAGGGGCAAGGAGAAAACTATATTGCATAATAGCCGAAAGCGCTGCAAGATTTAAAAATCTTGCATTGACAATTTTTTGAACTCTAAAAAGTTTAAATCACCGAGTCAAAAACTTGTTGTGCAGTTAGATTCAACTGCAAAAAAGTAGGAGACACTATAAGGTTTGTTTCTCTAAAGGGTGTCATTTGATATTCACCATCAATAAGTTCACAGACAAAAATAGTCGGAACTTTGGGACTACCAATAAATACACGTCCACCCAAAGCTGCATAATCCACAATCCAATATTCAGGTATACCCATAGCTTCATAGTCACGAAGCTTATCATAATAATCATCCTGCCAGTTGGTTGACACTACTTCAACTATTAGTTTGACCGAACTAGCATTATGGATAACTGATTCTTTCTTCCAGCGCGTTTCAGTATCGATAGTTTCTTGATTTAAAACAATAATATCCGGTTCGTACCCTGATTTATCTCGGTATGGTTTAATAATGGATTCTTTTGGTATAGTCCAGATACCGCGTTTACCCATCTCTCTAATTGTGAACAGTAATTCTTCAATCAAAAAACCAGCCAAATCAGAATGCTCCCCTTTAGGCTTTGGCATCTCCACAATCACCCCATCATGTAATTCGTAACGTACTTCTGAGTTTTCTGGATACCATTCGATAAATTCATCGAAGGTCAGTAGCTTTAGTTCCGATTGTGTTTGACTCATAAAAGTTACTGGATTTATTTTTACTCCTACTGTAAGAACTGCCTAGAACGCATAATTCTCACAAAATCGCGTTGTTCCTATATTATCTGTGAATTTCTCTTGACTGAGATTGAGAAGAAAAGTAAGTCTTGTCAAGAAGAGAGTTAGCTCCTTCAAAAGTTTTTATAATTTCAGGCGTGACTCGTGAGGTATGCACTTTGCCTGATTGAACACCTAAAACTACATCTCCATTTTTCTGTTGGATAGTCAAATCTTTGCGCTCGGTGTTAAAGCTGAGGTCATAAACCTTGCCTTTAACTTCAGTGAAACCATCTTGCCGAGATTGTCCCAAAACCATGCCAATCCTTTGAGCAATTTGAGTCAACCGACTGATGGAATCAAGCTCAAATGTATCTTTATTCATTACTGTCAACGCTTCGGCTGATAATTGCTCACCAGCTTTAAACCCATTTGCCATTTCTACAATGCGTTTTTTGTAATTTTCCGACTTCCCTAACTTATCTGCGGCATTGTACCAATTTCTCAAGTCATCAATAGTGACTGATTGAGGTTGGACTTCTTGATTGGGTACGGCTCTGTTTTGTGGCTCAGGAAACGGGACTATAAAACCCTCCACATAATCCCCCAAGGGTTCAAGATGTAGTCCCCAGACCTGCCCTTTGCCCTTGAACAGTTCTGGTAATGCTTTGGATGAGTGCTTTTCCATGTCAGCCCATTGCTGTTGATAAACGGGGTCAGCAATCATATCAGGTGTGATTTGATACTGCTTACCCACTCGAAAGGCGATTTGCTTATCAAGACCTGTCGCCAGAGCAATATCGCCTTCCTTAAACCCATACTGTTTGTATGGTTGATAAGCTCTGGTGGTGTGAGTTCGACCATATCCTCTCATCGCATCAATACAAGTATCCACGGGTAAAGGATTAGTGTCGCCATGCATCATTAAAGGGTAGTTCATCGGAATCGGTTTGCCTTTGATGACAGGAGGGGCGACATTTTGAACCTCTTGGTTTGGGTGGAATTGAGCGCTTTGTTGAGGCGGGGATTGTGCTGATTGAGATGGAGGTTTCAAGAATTGCGATCGCGTGGCGAGGGAATTAACTCTTTGTTGATAGTCACTATCCGATTCAATAATTGACCCAAATTTCTTGGTCATGTTCTCCAAAGTTTTGGGGGAATTGAACTGCTGACTAAGTGAAATACTGCTAGACCTTTTTTAGTTTCCCTGATAACATATTCTGTTGGTACTTGCTCCCATTCAACTTTTTGAGCAGTTAACCATTTAGTCACAGTCTCAGCTTTATGGTTGTCAACAGCCAAGCCCATAACTCCAAGCTTTTTGTTTGATTCTGTCGAAAATAAGAAAGTAGGACGCTCTTTAATATGATGGAGAATTTTCGCACTACTCTTAATCATCTCTTGTTGTTCAGAATTAACTGATTGAGTCCCAAAAGCCTGAAATTCCTTCGTCCAAATAGTAGGATATTCAACGGTATTAGGGTCAATTTGAGCGCAAATAACAGAGAAATTACTTTCAATAATAGTGGGTGCGGGTGTTAGTTTTCCGGTTTTGAGCAGTCCAAGCTGTCTGAGCGCGTCTTTGTCTTTTTTAAAGTGCAATACTCCCAAGGGTTCACCATTTAAAAATACGGCATCTCTGGTTTTAGAAGCTGAGGTTTGGATAGTCAGTTTTCGGTAATCCAAATCATCGAATGTCTGACCAGAAAAATCATAAAAGTTAATTTTATTAATTTTGAGGAGATTACCATTTGGGGACTCACCTAGCACAAAAGCTTGATCTCCAGCTTCGGAGATAGAGGTAAGTTTTAATTTGAGGGGATTACCATTTTTTAGGTAATCAACTTGTTTCAACTGAAGGAGCGAATCACTGTCTAACTCACCCAGAGTCAAAGCATCAATTTTGATTTTTACTGTTTTATCAGGAATCGGCACAGTGCCAAATTCTAAGTTGACCGGTTCGGCGTTAAAAACAAGTCCTGCATAAGAGAAGTTCTTGAGTTCACGGATAGTAATTTCAATCGGCTCGTTTCCTGGCAGCCCAATAGTTGCTTTGGCAGTAGCAGGTTCTACCCCAACCATACTTGCTTGCGCCTTTGTACCAATAGGAAGCTGTGCGGTTCTGGTTTCGAGCATGGCGAATTCCTTATATTCGCCGTCAGCATCCTGGACAAACATTAGTCTGGAAACGTGGCGTTCATGTCCGACTGGGTGGTGGCTAGCCCTAATTTCTATCGGGTGCAAATCATCCTTGTTCCAGTCTCGACCCAAAAAATGATTCGCTTCATGATTTAGCGTGACTAACTTCGGCTCAGTAAATTGCAATTGGGAGCAATGCGATTTTGTGAGATGACCCCACCTGGAGAGCGATCGCTAATAACATCTTACGTATATACTAAATATTTAATACAATAACCTGAGTAATATTCGTTAGAAGACACAACCTGTGCTAAAAACGAGGTTTCTGTACATTGTTGCGACTATAAAAAAGGTAAAATTTCCTTTCAAGAATAGTTTTGAAATAGGAAGTACCTACTTTTATGAAGAAAAACATATATGCAAATCTAAATTTTGCCGATTCATTATCAGATTTTAAAGAGGATGTGACGAAACTTTTAGAGTTGAAAAATATCGAGGAATGGTCTGGAAGAATAGTTAAAGAAAGAGAAGAAACAATTAGACAGGCTGCGTTAGTTTTAGCAGGCCAATGTATCGGCATATTATTGCATAAGCTTTCTCAATCAGAGTCGGCTCATCAAACAGCAATTAATCAAACCAAAGGATGGTGGCATACCGACACGCAAAGACACGGTTATACGAAGAGGGAAATATTAACAGTAGGTAATGTTGTAGTAAGTCTTAAATTACCATACGTTGTTCAAAAAGAGAAAAAAAAGCGAAGAGTAAATCTCGTAATGTTGGATTTTGTCCCTTGTTAAAATGGTTAGGAATGTCAGAAGGCTTGACCCCATTAGTTTGGTCAGATATTACAAAATATGGTGCCATAGCTAGTTCTTTTGAAGCTGCACATACAATCCTGAGTGATTGGGGAATTAATATTAGTCTTAAACGAATTGAACGATTGACATATAAATTTGGTCAAATCGGCATTGATTTACGTCAAACTAAAATATCTAACTTGCAACAAGGTAATTTACCTGATGGGAATATACTTAAAGACCAGAGAGTTGTAATTGCTGTAGATGGTGGCAGGAGTAGAATTAGGATTAATAAAAAAGGTAGAAAAAATCTCAAAACAAACAAGCACGGCTTTACAGGGGAATGGGTTGAGCCAAAATTATTAACAATTTATGTGGTTGATGAACAAGGTAAAAAAGTTAGAAATGGCGAAATAAAGATTGTAAATGATGGCACTTATGAAGACTATAAAGGATTTTTACCAATTTTAGAAATGCATCTGATTAGTTTGGGAATTAGTCAAGCAAAACAAGTTTTATTAATTGCTGACGGTGCAGAATGGATTTGGAAGCATATTCCCCCTCTTTTAAAGAAATTGAAATCTCCCGATGCGACTTATCAATTATTTGATTTTTACCATGTTACTGAGCGGCTACAGAAATTTGCTGATGTAGCGTTTAGTGATGATAGTGAGCGAAATAATTGGTTCAAAAAAGCACGGAGAACTTTAAAAAAAAGTAATGCCATGACCATAATTAGGCAGATGGATGAATTTATCTTTGAAGCCACGGGAGAGCGTTGTAAAACTATGGTAATACAGAGAAATTACCTTTTACGTGCCTATCGTGAAAGGCGTTTAAATTACGCTAAGATACTAGACCAAAAACTACCAATAGGTAGTGGGGCAATTGAGAGTTTAATCCGTCAAGTTATCAACTTAAGAATCAAGGGTAATAGTAAATTTTGGTTGAAAGAAAATGCAGAAATTATCTTACATCTGCGTTGTCAATGGATAGCTCAAAGTTGGGATATTTTTTGTAGTTCTATCTTTAATTCCTTTATTAAACCTCAAACTGCTTGATTAATTTTATACTTGAGTTGTCATCTTTAGCTATTGCTTGCTGTAATTGACACTAAGTATTAAAGACTTAGTATAGATATTTTAGGAAATAATCGTCAAATGACTTACTAGCAATCTTTTTGAGATATATCATCAAGATGAATTCTCGTGCAAAGCAGTATTCTATTTGTAAATAAAACAACTCCGTACTGAAATATAATTTTTAGCGATCGCACTTTTTTTGTCCGACCTCACAAAATCGCATTGCTCCCATTGCAATTTATCTAAGCGAGAAATAATCTCATTGGGGAAAGCAGCGAAGGCAAAATTAGAGACTTTTTTAGCGATCGCTTGGGGATTTGCGTTTTCTTTTCTTGCAACTTCAAGTTCATCTTGGCGGGATGCACAGATGTTCCAAGCGGCGGCGGCAGATGCAAGTTTTTCTGACTCTGGGATAGAAGCGTAAAATGCGAGAGCCGTCTCCTGTGCCTTATCGAAAAGTAATTTAGTTTGGCTTCTAGTAAGTTCTGGTTTTAGTTCTAGGAGTTTAGCTCCCTGCATGGTCATCCCCGATTTGAGGTTGTGGTCAGTCACAGATTGTTGGCTAACTGTCCCCAGGTTGCGGTAAGCGGGTTTCTTATCCTCCCCAATCTCACCATTGATTTGTGCAACTGCTAATAATTTATGAGGGCGTTCTTTAGTTCGCCATTTCTCTGGTATTTCGTCTAGGCGAATGTTCAACGTTTGGGCTTTCCAAATCAGAGGATGTTCGTAATGGGTGAGATTGGTAATTTCGAGTTGGCAAGACTGTGGAGTTTGGATGATTGCTGATGGCCCTTTCTCGGTTTCCCTCCGTCGCTCCATACGTACCGCAGCGTTGAATTTCTGATCAAACTCGTACTTGGCGGCGATCGCTGCAAATTTTTGCTGTGGTGTAAATTCCACTCCTTTGAATAAGTCTTTAAACTGGACGATGGGACGCGACTCTAACTGTGATTCTTGGAAATATTTATTGGCTTGGCTAATTAATAATTCTACTGGTGAGTAACCTTTTGGTGTTATCCCCGTGCTTAAATAAACTGAACGCGACTTTTTATCTTTAATATAATTAACATCACGATATAAGTAGCGACTATTTTCCCTGATTTTATCCATCTCAGGTTTTTTAGCACTTTTGAATAAATCAACCGCTATTTGGTTTTGATAACATCCTTCTTCAATCATGCTCCGGTACATTTGACGGTTAATGTCCATTGCTTGCTGGATAATTTCGGGAGTTCTTTGAGAATGAGCAATTTCAACAACCCCTTGCATATAAGGCTTGTATTCTTCTCGAATTAACTTTGGCTCTTTCTGGCGTTCTTGCTCAAACAGGGTTTTGTAATGGTTAGAAACTTGGTCTAGATAATTTGATTTCTGCTCAAAAGTACTGTAAGTCTTTAGTACCTCAATTTCTGATTCTAATGCCTCCAGTGCTGTCACTTGATTGTTGATTATGCCCACGCTGATGCTATCGCTCATGTGGATAGCGATTTTTTCAAATGAGGGCTGGCTTCCATCTGTGGGATCGTAAAATGATTGCTTTTTGAGCTTAACTGTCGGAGCATAAGCATTCTGGGGTTGGTTTCTGTACTCGGCTTCGGCTGTTAAGTTAGGGTATTTACTAGCTAGTGCCACACCAATGCAGTCACCATCGTAGTCTCGTGCTTGGCGTTCTGATTCGGTTTCTGCTGGGTCGATAAAATCAACATCGATTCCTTGCGCTTCTAACTCCGTAATTCTGGCTTGTATGCGCTTGTGGTCTTCATCACTAACTACAATTACACCTTCTAAAACCTTCCCATCTGGCCCGATTTGGTCTTCAACGTGCTTGTTGGTAGACACACACAATCCGTTAGAATTCAGAAAAGGAGAGCGAAAGTTAAGAACTTTTTCTCCAAGCTTCAGCCAAGGGGCACAGATTTCACCATTTTTGAGTTCCTTGGAGGGAATAATCATCCCTCGGTCAAAAGTGAGCGTTTTCCCAATAGCAATATCTCGCCACTCACTTTGTACAAAACGACTTAGCTCCTGCTTTACCTTCTCTGTTTCTAAAAGCTGTTGATGACCAAGTAAATCAGCTTTAATGAGTTTGTACATGAATAAGTCATCTTTGGCGGGGTCATCATCTAACTCCTGATCTGCATCTAAGTCATCATTTGTCCCCAAGTTTTTAACATCTGTTTCTTGATTGATAATGTCTGATGTTTTTAACTTATTTTGGCTCAATGATTCTTTACGTTTTTCGTATCTTTCACAATAGTAAGTAGCAACAATTCTAGGATCATCTTCAATAGAGGCTAATCTTTGAGCTTGTACCTCTAGCTCTTCGGCAAAATCTTTAATTCCTTGGGGGAAAGATGCCAGCAGTTGGGAGATAGACATCTGACCTTGTTGAGATTGCCCTTTTTCAGCTAACCAAATATTTTGCTGATATAATCCTGGCTGAATTTGAGGTTTAGTAGGGCCTTTGGGTCTATCCTTGTCTGTTCCCTTGAAACTGCTTATGGGGAGAATTATATCGATTTTTGGTTCATTTTTAGTATCTGCATATTTTATTCTATCTAGTCTGTATGGTCGGAGTGTTCCTTTGCCAAAGCGATATTTAGTCGTATCTTCTCCAACTCCATCTACCCAACCAAATCGATGCTGAATTACACGATAGCTTTTATCTGCTTGGGATTCTCTTAAGGTTATTTTGTCATAAAGTTGTGTTGAAATCTGCCCATAACAATCGCCAACTAATTTATATGCCAAATCATTCGATAATATTCCTCCATTTTCACCAGCCTTTTCAGTAGAATCATCTACTACCAAAATGTTTAGCTTTTCGTGAATCGCATTTTTACAAGCCCCAAGGAAGATGGAACCATAAGCGCCACGGTCTTTACTATCTGGACAAATTTTTTGAATCGTTTCTAAACATTCTTTATCTCCATAAAGTAAACGAGTCTTAGAAGACAGTAATAAAATCTGTCCATCTGGATGATTCTTTAATTCTTCATCGTTGCTGTATTCATCTGAGTGTCCAAATGAGAATTCTTTACCAGGAAAGTAAAATTCTAGTAAAGTGTTACTGAGCTTTTCAGTTAAAATTGATTGAGAGTCAGTTTTGCTATCGTCTATATAAATCCAATGATTTAAACGAGGGTCAAAATGCTTCAATTCCAGAGTCATAAAATTTGAATTTTGATGAACATTAATTAAATTTTTAAGAGGTTTTTATGTCAAGGATTAAGCGTTGGATAAATATGAATAAAAAAGAATTCAACCCAGATGGAAGCTTGAAAAGTGAAGCTCGGCAAGAAATGTTATCCAAAGGTGAAGATCCAGGAGCAATTGATAGTTATGCTCGTAGAGCAAAAGAAGAGTATGACGAGTGGAAGCACCTGGACGAGACTGATCCAGAGCCGTGGCCAATCTACACAGCTTACGATTTCTTCACTGAACAAGAAAAAAAGCAATTTAACCCTGATGGTTCTCTCAGACCTGAATATGTAGAGTACGCTCAGAAAATTGGTATCAGTGAAAGTGCCCTCGAACAGCTTGAGTGGCGCAAGAAAATAGAAGTCGAGAATTATGATGCTGTGTCTGCTGATTACGCAGAACAAGGTATTAACTTTGGTGAGCAGAAAATGAATGCTAGGATTGGCACTAGTAGAACATACGTTCAACGTCGGCAGCAGATGGAGCAAGGCTTGCGTAACTTTGAGCCGGAAGACAGTTTGCCTTTCGACAAGGACACAGCATATTAGGCAGGAGCGATGCCGAGTGAGTGATAATATAAGCTGAAAGCATTATCATACAAAGCTCTCAGCTTTTTAATGGCATCCTTTTACATCTGCAATTGCTCCCCTTGCACTGAGCATAGCCTCTCCAAGAGTTGTATTGCGACTGGGTGAAAAAGCGGATTGTTTGGTTAATTGGCTTGCCGTTCTATAGCTGGAGGGATTACCCCAGGCGATCGCACAACTGACTTGTTGGAAGCGGCGGCAAGGAACGCAAACATTCCTAAAATAGCAAAAGACGTAATAATCACTTGCTGTACGGATGCAAAGACCGACTTTTCTTTCTCCTTTTGGACAGTAATGCGATTGAGATTCTGTTGAAATGCCGAGAAATACAAATAATTCAACACTTGTTTACATAAAGCAGGATCTTCGCCTTTTTGGACTTTTTGGCACAGAAGAATTTCTAGATGCTCTTGGCGGCGATCGCTTGTAGACAAATCGCGCTCATCCCACAGTTTTACTTGGGTTGCATCTAAAGGTCTATCAATACCTAATAAACTCATAAATATGGCCTCATTTGATTTAGGAGTTAGTTGAGGGAACAGGTGTAATTGATAAGTCAATTACACCCTAGTGTGCTTTTTGAAAAATGGAACTTATACCTAACTTAAGAAGTTTAGATATGCTTTCTAAAAAGAACTAGCAACTTGAGTACTGAAAAAATCAAAACTCAGGTTGCTAGTAAAGTTTGAGGATATATGCTATATTTCCCAGTCCAAATCTTCAGTTGGAGATGGAGATAAAACCTGTGCCTTGAGTGGTGGCTGGGGTGTATCCGGCTGCAATGGGTTCGTCCCATCCTGAAATAATTCTTGTGCCAGAGTCCGCCCATCGCCGTCAATGTCACTTGCTAGGAAATACTCTAAAACCTGCGGTGACGCACCATCAATTGCTGCTTGTGCTAGTAGAGATTTGATGAATTGGGGAGATGCTTCACTATCAGCTAGTACCTTCAAGGTTTGCTCGGCATCTTGGATGGTCATTTTCGAGATATCTCTAACTCCAACTTCTTCCCAGACATCGCTAAAATACTGTCGATATTGCTGATTCAAGTCTTGCTCTTGGGCAAATCGTGATAATTCTTGTACCTGCAAATGTGTCGTCTCTAACATATCAATTGACCAAGGTTAATTGTTCACGTTTATTGCTTGACTCAACCATCTTGAGCAATTGTTGATTAAGATAGTTTTGAGCCGAAACGTAAAGATTATCCCAAATCACTGGATTACGACAGATTTTGCTACCAACTGTATTGCCAGCCAGTTTTTCCGACACCAAGTATTTCTTGTAATAGTTTGCCCATAAATGCTGTAGAAAATCTTCCGCGAAATCATCAAAAGGAATTAACCAGTTGTAGTTCTCATCCAAAAAGACTCGATAGGCGGCAACGATGGGCATAGCAATATCAGCCGGCGCACTAAACCCAAATGAGTAGCGGCTGTCGGGCAAAAGGGTATTCTTTCGTGCATCAATTGAAGCTAGGTCAATGACTCCTTTCTTGCGTGGGTTGGTGATGTGTTCCTCAATAGTCTTAAACAGCCTTTGCTCAATCCACAAAGATGCGGGTAATAGTGGCAACAATCTTGACAGCCTTTCTCTTTCTGCATCAGTTAAAGAGGGGTTATTGCTGACAGGTGGGTGCTTACCTTTAGTTTTAGTTTGGGGGTTGTATTTGTTTTTATCTAGGCAATTTACTAACTTAATTAAATGGTTAACATTGCACTGTGGATTTTTGGGCGCACCACTTTGATGTTGATAGTAAGCAATGCGGAATTTCGTTTCTTCCTCCATCTCTAATTTTGCTAAAAACTGTTTGAGAAAATTATAATCACCTCTGGCGTTAACTTTAGAACGTGCATCCACTGGGGCAGATGTATTGGATGCCAGAGCTATATCTTTCGCTTCATCTTCACTTAGCCCAATGTGGATTGTGACTTTAACCCTGGCTAGAGAGAGGTCATGCTTGTTTGCTCTAGCTTGCTTAAATGCTAATACTGTATGCCCACCGTTGATAATGCCATCGTTGCCGCCTTCATTAGCCTGTAGTACCTCTAACTCCAGTTCAGTTTTATTTTTGGGCAAAACCTTGTTAACACACAGTACAATTCCGTTATTTCTTTGAAAGAATTTTTCCGGCTGGGTGGTGAGTGAATCAAATAGTTGTTTGTACGTTGAGGTTTTAGGATTAGGTTCGCGGATATTTGGTTCTAGGGGTAGGTCGGAGGGAAAACTATCTACATAGGCGGTAGCAATAATGCAGTTAGAATTTGCATTGATGTACTGGTCTATTTTCAAAGTCCAATTCTTGGGCATAGTCTTGTTCTTGTATAGGTCAACATACTTAACAAACACTTCCCTTTGGTGGGCCGTTGTCCGTTGAGTGCATCCATCAAGGTTGATTTCCTACCACCACTCACCCCAGCAATCACAATAAACTCGTTAGGTGTGAGTAAGGAGTTATGAGTTATGAGTAATGAGTTATGAGCGAATACTTCAATATCTTATTTCTTGTTTCTTACTCATTACTCATTACTCATTACTTATTACTCATCATCAAACGCAAAGGAGCTTGTGAGAAATGCGGGAGTATGGGGTAGCTATTTTTCAATTGCAAGCCTTGGGGTTAGAAGAACTTGCTAGTTAAATATCCATTTTTAGCCCTCATCTCGGCTACCGACAAAGGAGAAGGTGGCTGAACATAATAATCAGGGACTAAAGGTTTATCTTGGCGGTCATATTTTAAATTAAAATCCAGCATTTTGATATGGCTAATGTGAGATCCCCAAACATCACATACTCTATCTCCTAATCCCATTGTGTCTAGATATTTAGGAAGCTCCATCCCACCATTCCAGCAAATGGGAATGCCAACACTTTCAAAATGTTGGGTTAGCTCGCGACGGACAAAAGTTGCTGTTCCCCCACAAATTAGCACCTCATCCATAACAGCTATACCTTTTACCCATCGTAGTAAGGCACGGGTGTATTCTTCACGAACTAGGGGTAATATCTTTTCAAATAAGTCTACATCCAATTGTATTTGCTCTGGTTTATTTTTCCGTGATAATCGACGTAATGAGTCAAAATCCCCATCTCTGGCTTCTACTATTGCTTTAACTAAGCGTGAATCTTCTTTGGACAAACCTACCGCAGTTCTTTCAACAAACTGACTCACAAGCCAATTCATTCCTAAATCCGTTGATTCCGCTTTTGATGAATTGCCTTTCATTGAGAGGGTAAAACTAGCATTCCTATACCCCAACATCAACATTCCTATATTTTTTTGGAAATAGTTGACATTGACATTACGGCTGCGATACATCAATAGTCCAGCCCCTTCTAGTGCCGCATTAAAACTTCTGATTTTACATTTGAACTTCCCTGTTGGTGTTATGACACCTGTTTTTAATCTCTGTGTTAATTGTTTACCCAAATGATTGGCATGAGCTATTTCTCCTGGTGGCAACAATATTTGTAAATAAATCCCCAAATCTTCTTTGACCCCCAATCCCAACCGCCGAATTGCCAACCACATCAATGCTGCTATCTTCGGTAGGGCATAACTGTATTTCAAGTCTCTGATTGCTGATGTCCCAGCAAACATACTTTTCGATAATGCGCCTAAAACATAATATTCTTCACCAATACCTATCCATACTGTATTGTCTTGTACCGAGGATTGACTTGATAAAAACTCTATTGAACCATAGCCCACATCTGCTATCTCTGGTTCCATCGTTATTACCATTGGTACTCCGTCTGGGTATACCTGTGCTATCGCCTTGGTTGTACTCGCCCCTAAATCCAACGTGAGGACAACTTTTGTGGACTCGGCAGAGTCCGAAATGCTCTTTCTATTCATGTTTTATTCCTTGTTTTCGTCCCGTTATTACTTTCTCTATCTCAAAAGGCAACAAAATTTGTGTCTGGATCTAGCCCAGCTTGAAAACATGATTGCGAATCAGGCGATGTCTACGACTTGGCTTACGCCTACGCTCTAACCGTTCCAGCCCAACATCTGATTAGCCTGTTTTACCTCTTCTGGAATTTCCATTTGCATCCATTCTTCATCTTCATCCGTGTTTAACTGTCCTGTTTGTGACATATTTCCTAAGATGGATGCGCTCTCGGATGATGTTGTCACTGTTATTTGAGGCTTAATTAATGAATTAATTACTACTGGGTCATTCTCTATTCCACAAATCCGCCGTATACAGCTTATTTGTGCTTCTAACTCTCCAATTGCCCAAATACCATTCTGCCTTAGCCTTTCATCCCTGATCCCTGATGACAATAATGCTAAAGGTAGCCAGTGCTTCTTGAGCGTAGCCATGACCAATTCTGAGAAATCTTCCTCTAACGCTAGTGGCGTAGATTTTAGATAGCTGATTATCTTTCCATCTATAGTCTCGGCGACCCTTCTAATGGAAATTATTTCCTGTTTTATTTCATTCATGCTTATTCCCAAAAATTCCAATTACTGGAGTCAAACATTTTTAGGTAAAGCAGTTCCCTTTTTCACTTAAGCACATTTAAAAGGTTAAACCTTTCTCGTCTCATTTTAAAACAAATATTTTTTATTTTTCATTTGCTGTTGATTAAAATTAATTTTGCAATCATTGAATCTTTACATGTCTTCATATCTAAATTCTTGGCGAAATTCTCTGGCTTTTCACCCTAAGTCCTCAAACCTTGCCTACGACACGCTACACGAACATCAAGATTGGGAATGGTGAAACGCTCTTTGAGTTTAAGTTCCTCAAGAAAGCCTTACTACCCCGCTCACCCCACACCCTAAACCTCACGCTTTACACCGTCTACCCTTTCAACATACTCTGAAAAGTCAGGTGAATTTATCTTCTCTTTTAAATTTACTAAGGCACACAATTTAGTAGACTTTCTCAGTGCTAAAAAAGTATCCCTGAATACTTTACTCAACTGGTAGCTGTTGGGTAGCTCTACAGGTGATAAACAGCTACCTGTTATGACACAAAAAAATCAGTTTGTTATAGTTTCATGACTTCCCAACTGGTAGCTGTTGGGTAGCTCTACAGCTACCAGTCTGGCATCAGATTTTGAGAAATAAAATAGGGTTTAAGCCTTACCATTATTGCTTTTGAGCTACTTTTTTACTCCCTTTTTATTCTCAATAACTTCAAAATTATTGAGAATCCGTACTACAACCTTGTTGCAATTCCACTTCAAAAAAACAGTTTTTTTCTGTTTGTGCTACGAAACACTACTAAAAATTACAATTTAGCGCTGATTAACTTTGAGCGGCTACTGAAAAATTCCGTTATAAACCATTTTATTCTTGAGTTATCCCTGAAAAAATCCGTGAGCAGTTAGTTTACTCTTGAGTAATCTCGAAAAATTCTGTGAGCAGCCCATTAATTCTCATTAATTAAGGGTTATTGACAGACAAATAGCCCAAAAGCCTTGCTATTGCGTGGTTTTTTAGTCCAAACCCTAGAAAATACAGCATTTCCTACTTAGAGTAATTTTGTACCAAAAGCGACTATTTTACTAAGGGAATCTTGGGGATAGCGGGGGAAATGCCCCAGAAATGCTGTAGGGTGGCTTAAGATAGTCGTACTTACTACGGTTATTTCGCCATTTTCGCATTTGAGCGATTTGGCTTTAAAATAGGCGTGAAATCGGGAAAAAACAGCAATAACTTGAGTGATATTTGTTTCTCAGTCAGTCAGCCTAAAAACTTGTATTTCCAATTTTTAGCGTAAAGAAAAAATGGCATACGCGATCGCGCGATTAAAAAAATTAAAGCGGGGTAACATATCAGGGAGTGCATCTCACACTGCGCGAGAAAGAGAAACCCCTAATGCAGATCCCACTCAAAAAAATATTCGGTTCATCGGTAGCCTCGACCCAGAGGAACGACTAGAGGATTTAGTCTTAGCTAAGATAGGGGACTCGGAGCAGAAGCGGAAGATTCGCACTGATGCGGTGTACTGCGTGGAGTTACTGTTGAGTGCATCGCCCAGTTATTTCCGTCCCAACTGCCCCACTCAAGCCGGTTACTATGAACCACAAAAGCTGGATGAATGGCTAGAAGCGACTCACCAGTGGTTAGCGGATGAATATGGCAATCGCATTGTCCGCGCCGAGTTACACCTGGATGAAGCCACACCCCATATTCACGCTTATTTTGTGCCTTTGGATGATGAGGGACAGCTACGGTGCAATCATTTCTTTGACGGACGGCAGAAAATTCATGAGTTTCAGGATTCGTACTACCAGACAATGCGGTTAATTGGGTTGGAGCGTGGGATTAGAGGAAGCAAAGCCCAGCACCAGGACATCAAAGACTTTTACCGCATTGTGGAGGAGGGGCGTGACTTAGAAGTTGATGAGCTAAGTGCAGCGCAATTGAAGGCCAAAGCTGCCGACCGAGACAGAGCGAATCAACGTAAGGAAGAGATGGAAGCTACAGCCAAAGCTCTCTCACTTGAGAATGACCAATTACGGCGGCGGATAGAGCAATTGGAGCAAGATAATCAATCAATAAAAAAAGTTACCGAATGGTCAACTGATTTAGCTTTGGATGATGTTGCTTGGGAGTTGGACTGTGGCGTAAAGGGAATGAATGGGTAGGAGGAAACCACATCATTAATATAGATGCCTCTCAATTTACTGACTTTAGCAATGGTTCTTCGTTAGGGGGTAACAGTGCTATTGATTTAGTCAAGCATGTTAATCAATGCAACCAAACAACTGCGATCGCATGGCTAGGGGAAAGATTTGGTGAAGTCGGCGCAAAACGTGCAGCGATCGCTCATGCTCAAAAAGTTACGGCTGACATTATCCAAACTCAACCAGCACCCCAATTCACCCCACCCATTGAGGATAAAGCTAATTGGTCAGGCGTTGAACATTACCTAACTCAGAAACGAGGCATACCCTCTGATTGTGTACAAATGTTACATAACCAGGGACTAGTTTATGCCGACTCAAAAGCAAATGTAGTGTTTGTGATGCGGGATCTCAACGGAAAAACCAAAGGAGCATTTTTAGAAGGGACAGCTAATAATTTCTCTGGTTATGAGTTAGGTACAGTTCGCCGTGATAGCTGGTTTTACTTTACTTTGGGGAAAAAGCCTAGCGAACAAACTAGTACTGTCGTACTGTCTGACTCTCCCATTGACACCATTTCAGTAGCCATGCTGGAATATCAGGTTAAAGGAATACCAGAAAACAGAACAGTTTACATGGCAGTAGATGACACTTCAAATTTACCTGTTGAAAGATTACGTAATGTTCCTTGTGTACAGGTAGCTTTTAGTCAATCAACAGTGGCACAGGCTGTTAAAGAACTACTGCCACACTCGACTCAACTCAAGTGCGAAAGTCGGGATTGGAATACGCAGTTAATCAATTTCTCCCATCAATTACAACAACGTTATTCACAACAAAAACACGAGGAATTAGAGCTATAGTTGCAAAAAAGTCAAGCTCCTCTAGTACCGATTTTTTCAGTACCAAAGTAGCTAGTAAAGAGTTTTAGCTATCAATAATATTGGGGTGAAATTTAACTAAAGCCCTAATGAATAATGAGTTAATTAAACAAATATTCTCTCTAATCAAACTTAACAATAAGCTGATAGCTGTCGAGTCTCCATTACAAGAAAGACTCAAACTTTTGACAAATCTCGCCAGTGAATGCCAGCAATACAATATTAACTGTTACCTGTGGATGCTGGAAGATGACCAACTGCACCAGTTATCTACTAATGAGGAGGGATTAAGTTTACAAACTGTTAATCAGTATCAAGCGATCGCCAAAAGCAGACGCGAACATTACTTTGAAATTCTGCGATTCTGGAAAACTACCGATTTACAAGGGATTCTCATACTAGAAGGTATATTCCCCTGGCTGGGCGAAGCTACCACTGACCCAGATTTCTTTCTGACTTCCGAGTGGATTAAGTCAGCCCTCATTAACCTGAAGCTGTACAATCACCAGGGCAAACGCATCTAAATATTGACGAGCCTGAATCAGGATGAAATACACCAAGACTCAAACTACATAAGGCTTTGAGGAAATTAAATCTCACTCATTATGAAAATGATAATCATTGCGAGGGGGAGTTAGAGGCAGCCGACGGCTGCCTAAATTTTCACGGTCAGTTCTCCACTTAATAGCGTAGGTTTTCTCACAGTCTGATTCTCAATAGTTTTAGATTAATGACTAGGAATCACGAGAAGATCAGGGCAAAGAAAAACTCAATTTATGCGATCGCCAGCGCGTTGGGCGGTTACGCCATCGCTAACTGATTAAAGTGACTTATTACAGATGGCGTGAAAAGTCAGGACGACTGCCTGTCAAGGAACATGGTATTCTTGCAGGAACTCCAAAAAAGAATTTCATTCTGATTCTCCTTTCTATGAAGCTGAAACCAAAAATCACGATTGCTGACCATTTTGCGGTGATACAAGATCCACGAATAGATCGCACTAAACGGCACAATTTAATTGATATTATGACAATCGCAATAATAGCAGTGATTTGTGGGGCGGATGGCTGGGTGGCAGTAGAAACTTATGGATGTGCGAAATATGAGTGGTTAAAAACATTTTTAGAATTACCAAATGGCATTCCATCCCACGATACATTTGCACGAGTTTTTGCACAAATAAATCCTCAACAGTTTCAAGAATGTTTTCTTTGTTGGATGAAATCAATACAAAAGATAACTGAAGGTGAAGTAATTGCAATTGATGGGAAAACTTTACGTAGTTCTTATGATAGTAGTAGTGAGCAAAGCGCAATTGTAATGGTAAGCGCTTGGGCAACTACAAATAAATTAGTTTTGGGACAAGTGAAAGTAGACGAGAAATCAAATGAGATTACGGCAATTCCAGAATTATTAAAGGTCTTAAAACTGTCTGGATGTATTGTGACAATTGATGCAATCGGTTGCCAAAAAGAGATTGTAAGATTAATTACAGAGCAAGATGCAGATTATGTAATTACATTAAAAAAGAATCAAGGAAATCTTTATGATGAAGTTGAAAAGTTATTCCAGTCAGGGATAAGTACAGATTCTCAGGGGATTGAACATAGCACATATAACACAGATGAAAGAGGGCATGGTCGTCATGAAATCCGCAACTATGTGATGTTATCTCAGATTCAGTCTCTGCTTAACCCAGATTCAGTTTGGTCAAACTTCAATAGTGTTGGTATGGTAGAATCTGTCCGTTTATTAGACGGTAAAACAACAGTTGAAACTCGTTATTTTATTAGTAGCCTTGAAGATAATGCTGAACAGTTTGGTAATTCTATTCGCAGTCATTGGGGAGTTGAGAATTCATTACATTGGGTATTAGATGTTGCCTTAAGGGAAGATGACTGTCGAATTAGAAAAGATAATGCTCCACAGAATTTTGCAATTCTCAGACATATTGCAGTCAATCTTTTAACTCAAGAGAAGCGTGTCAAACGCGGAATCAAAAATAAACAGTTTCTCGCTGCGATGGACAACAAATACTTACTAAGTATTTTAGCGTTGGCTTAAAATAATACATCAAAATTTGAGTTGAATATTTTACATAAGAGTTTTATTTATTCTCTAAGTAAATACATTTTTATGTGACTCATAATTGAATTATTTTAGTATTGATGATTAGTCATTCGGTCGAAGATAAGCTAATTCAAATTCTTAAAAATACTTGATTTATTTTATTTATCATTCCATCAATTTTTACAATTATCTATGTCATTTTGGAATCTCTCTTAGTTTTTATTAGTAAATAAGATGCGTTTGCCCTGGTACAATCACTCTTGCAACAAAACAGCGATTCTCTTAGGGTCAAATGCCACTGTGTCATCTGACATTGCCCCCGAAGTTCCCACCATTGTGCAACAACTGCCAGCTATAGAGGAAATAAGCAGTTATTTATCCCAAGTATTACCAGATTACAGTCATGGCGATATTCATGCGACGGCGAACACCGGCTTAGGGATGTACTTGGCAGACATTGACTATGGAATCAGACAGGCAAGCGCTCCTGGTGAAATTAAACCGGATGAGTTAGTAGAAAAACTGTCCGATTACAAAATCGAACTGTTCAAGCGGATTTATAATATTCAATTTCTCCAACCCCCTAGCACTTCTATCGGGGGGCTGGAACTGATGCAGCAAGCGTTTAAAACTTATAAGCGCCTTCTATCCTCATTGGCGAAAGCCTATAATCTTCGTTTACCCAAGGGGATTTTATTAATCGGCCCACCGGGAACAGGAAAATCTTACTCGGCTAAAGCAAGTTCTGCACAATTGGGGCTACCTCTGATTTCAGTAGAGTGGGGGAGTTTCCGCAGTTACGGTAATTTGGCTGAGTACAAGCTAAAAAGCTTACTCGCACTGGTAGACCGAATCAATCGTGTAATTTTATACCTGGATGACTTTGATAAGGGATTCGCCGGGGATGATGATTTATCCAAACGCCTAGCTGGTATGCTTTTGACCTGGATGCAAGAACGTACTAGTGAGGTTTTAATTATCGCTTCGGCTAACAATATTCAATGGCTACCACCAGAGCTAACCAGAAGTGGACGCTTCGACGAGATTTTCAAGGTGGATCTCCCAAATTACGGCGAACGCCACTCAATTTTCAAGATTCATCTAGCTAAATTCGATGCTCGTTTTCGTAACGGGGGCGATGGGTACAGCGAAGAAGAATGGAAAAGGTTACTCAAAGCCACACAGCGATGTGTCGGGGCGGAGATTCAAGCCATTGTTGAACGTGCGGCCATCTCTACTTTCTGTCAAATGTTTGGTGATGATGTTACACCCCTTCAAGAACTGCCATCACTTGAGATTACATTGTCGGCATTGCTGGCTGCAAGGCAGAGTATGAATCCTCTCGCCATCCGCGAAGCTGACCGAGTTGAAAGTATGAGGAACATTGCGGCTTTGCATGGCCTTCCATCTAGTCCAATTGATTCATCTATATATAGTCTCGGCAATGTTGATATTTTTGGTGAAACATGAAAACTTTAAAAATTAATTCCGAAAAGGATTTATACGCTGCTGCTTTCAAGTTACTGAACATACTAGGCCCTGTTGCTGGAGTATCAATTATCATTGGCACTGTGGCGCTCGATTACATCCAAACTCGTCCCCAGGACTTACCAGTTACGCACATTCTCACCCACGGCGATCGCACATTTAAGTTGGAAGTCGCTTCTACACCAGAGCAATTAGAGAAAGGGCTGAAATTTCGCTCATCCTTAAACGGCGAGCGCGGGATGTTATTCAACCTGGGCAGAGAAATTTACGACGTGCCTTTCTGGATGTACAAGGTAAATTTTCCATTAGACATCTTTTATCTTAAGGACAATGTGGTGACAACTGCGATTTTCAATGCCCAACCGTGTCACAAAACCCCTTGTCCCATCTACAAGGGGAAAGTTGCCAATCAAGTGCTAGAGCTAGCAACAGGCGCTGCCAATATCAAGGTTGGCGATCGGCTTAACATCCAACCGTTATCAGTTTTGCCTAAGAATAATATTGGTGTTGATAGCGGCAATTCTTTGAAAAACAAAAATAATCGCTTGTAATTTTATAACGTATTTTTGAAAAATCAAGAACCCATAGTACTGAAAAAAACAGTACCTAAATAGCTTCGTGTGTTGAATCAAATATGGCAATCTATTTATGGGAAGAGTATGGACATATTGGGAATTTGATCATCCTTTGGGTAGCACGGTGCGAGTAATCTCTACCCCATTAGGGCTAGAGATATTTGCCGAAGATGTGTTCAACGTCGTTGCAGCAGAACTAAATAATGAAAAGGTAGTACTGATGAATATTCACAGTCAAGAACGTTATGTAGTTATTCAAGAAGATGTAGTAAAAATAAAAACTTTAAATTTTACAGCCATCAATAAGTTGAAGACGATTGTCAAAGCGGACTTGATTAATAAATTTGTGCATTGGGTACGAATTAAAATCCGACCGATATTTAAAAGGCAGTACTTGTAAAACAATTAGTCAATATCAAAAGGAACCAAAGGAAATGACATTTAAAGTTGAAGAAAACGACCCAAATATGAGTAGCACTTTGCCAGAAATAATCACTAGTAACACAGAGCCAACTAAGCCATTGTCTAACGATACGACAGAAACAGTCCCTATTGATACAAAGCCTAAAGGTTCAGCAACCACAGACAATAATGGAGATAACAACAATAAAAATAATCCCCAACAACTAAGAAGATTAGTAATGGTGACAGGAGATAAAGGAGGTGTTGGTAAGTCAACGTTTGCCAGAGGTTTAGCGCAAACTTACATAGATAACGCAGTAAAATTTGTCGGATTAGACGCGGATAATTCTAATCCACACTTGATCAGATTTTATGAAAAAGCTGCAAACATTCATCGTTTAGATATATCTAACTCAGATAAATTAGACGAATTTGTAGATAATTTAAAAGAATTAGTCTATCCAAAATCAAAAGAATCTGGGAAAAATCAAGAGGAAAAATCTTTGATACTACTAGAAACGCCATCACAATTTCTGCCAACTTTAAAAATTTTAATAACCGAGATGGGGTTTTTAGATGTAGTAAATAATAAATGTAAAATGCGGGTGACGATAGTAGTAGTTATTAGCACAATAATTGATTGTATAACTCAACTACTAGAACTATATAGTTTCTGCGGCGATCGGGTGGATTATGTAATAGTAAAAAATTCGTTTTACGGAGAGGCGGAACAATTTGCTTTTTATGATAATTCAAAAGAAATAAAAGCAATTGAACAGCAAGTAAAAGCAACAGGGCATGATTTCACAAGTATAAATATGCCAAAACTAGCGAAAAAATCCTACGATTATTTAGATGTTAAAAATTTGACATTTAGACAAGGACTTGAACAAGATGAATATCCGTCTGTATTTGGTAGAGTCTTAAGCTGGCTGAACAATTTTAAAGGGCAAATAAAGCCAAAAAAAGATTTATTTGGCATAGAGAAGATTTTATCTGAATAGGAATAAAGATGTCAAAGAGAATGATTATAACTGTAGGAGATGCGCGGGTGGGTAAGTCTACAGTTATCAAGCTATTGCTAGAAATGTTCGCCCAACAAGGAAAACGGATAAAGGTTTTTAACCAAGAATCATTCCCTGTATTTCAGGCTTATGAACATATAGCAACCATTAAGAAGTTTGATTTATCAAATGACGATGCTGATGCAATAACAGATGACTTAAATCATCCTGACTTAGATGTGATGATTGTTGATATGCCCGGACAAGATATTGAAAAAGTAATTCAATATATCGAGAGTGCTAGCTTATTTGAGGTTGTAGTAAAATTTGGTTGGAATTTAACATTTCTTCAACCTATTTCTCACAGGGAAGATTGTATATATTACTTAAATGCAATCATCCAGAACGCGACTAATAATGCTAACTACGTGGTAGTGAAAAATTACCATTTTGCACCAGAGTTTAGAGAATATGAGGAGAAGATACGGAAAAAGCTGTTAATAATAGGAGGGACAGAAGTAGAATTAATGGCTCTACATCGAAATCATTATCAAGCGATGGAAAAGGCTGATAAACCATATTCACAAGTTTGCCAGGATCTCTCAATAATTTTATTTTGGAGAAGCTTCATTTTTCAGTGGATTAAAAAGTTTCGTCATTCAGTAATTAATAACAATTTGGCTATTAAATATCTAGGGCTTGATTGATGACCAAAATTAGGGTGTTGGGTGTTGGCTGAGTGTGTTTAAGACAATTAAATTTTAATTGCGTCAAGGAGTTGAACATTTTCTTGATTCCCCAATACCTGCAACCCCACACCCTACACCCTCTCATCCAGTTATATCAAGGGTTTCTGCTTAACAAGCGTGCCATTCACCCCACACCCTACCTTATGACACTACAAAACACACTACAAGGTTATTCCCCATCAGAACAAAAACGCATAGTTGAAGGGGCATATCAACTAGGAATTACACCAGACGATCCAGTTTTTAGGATGATGGCGACGCTGGGAAGATATGAAGAAACGATCATAGACCTCCAGGCAAGAATGGAGGCAATGATAGAAGCGTGGGCAGCACTGATAGACCAAAAACTGGATAAGACAAGCAAACAAGCCGAGTCAATGCATTATACAGTTGTGTCAAATGCTGTACGTGATGAGATCAAAAAAATCAAGCCCACCGGCACAGGCATGAAAGTGCAGGCAGGCTGGGGATTGGGGACAGTATCTCTTGTGTGTGGATTAGTCGCGGCTGGCAGTACCTTGCTGGGTTCGCTGACCACATGGAATCTGGTGCAAAATATCGGAACGAATCAGTCAGTAGTAGTCTCACGTAACGAGATAAAGATTCTCCAATGGGCAAAATCCCAAGAGGGTAAGCAAATGTATCAAATAATCTTGAAGAATCAAGCAGCAATTGAAGCTTGTCAAACACAGCAGAGTAAAACCCAAGGCTATTGTTTAATTCAAGTAAGTAAGTAGCTAACCTACTTTCAGGTAATCTTGTTCGATGTACCCAAGTTTACTAGCTTCAATCAGAGCATTGACGCGATCCTTGACATCTAACTTTGCAAAAATCTTGTTAATATGGCCTTTAACGGTACTTTCAGTAATAAATAACCGCTCGGCAATCAGCTTATTAGAAGAACCATCTGCCATCAAAGAGATAATTTGCATTTCAGTGGCACTAAGATGATCTTGGTAAGTCTTACCCTTAATTTTCTGCTGGAAGAAAAAATTATGTCGGCTAATATCAGGGTCAAAAAAAGACTTGTTATCGTAGAATGTGGTTTTAATTGCTTCCAAAATTAGAGGAACATTATTCTTTTTGAGAATGTAAGAATCAGCGCCGGCATTTAAAGCTGATTGAACAGTGCTTTGAGAAGAATGGGAAGAAAGAACAATAACTTTAGTGTTGCTATTGAGTTTGACCTCTTTAATCACTTCTAGCCCAGATATGTCCGGTAAACCAATATCCACCAAAATGACATCGGGATTTAATTCCTTAACTAAATTAATCCCTTCAATACCAGTACGAGCAACACCGACCATTTCCATATCTGGTTGTTGATTGATGGCAGTAGCGATCCCCAACCTAATAAGTTCTTCATCCTCAATGAGCGCTAATCGAATCATAGATCACTTCGATTATAAGATGACTCAATATTTATAACATAGTTATTGGTGTTAAGTCTTTTACTTTTTGTGTCTGTAATATAAAATATAAGTAAGAAAAAATCTTTCCAGATAAATGAAATAAACTTTAGTACTAAAGTTGGATTGGATAATTTTTTTTTAGAACTAAAATAAAAGTATTCTCAAATCTTGTAGACATAATTAGCACTTATTCATAAAAGTAGCCCAAATCACCATCTGTCGTTGGAAACATAGTTATGCAACAGGAAGTTTTAAGCATATTAGGTTTGTTACACGATGTTTCAAATAACTATCAAGGAGCATCGTTAGTTTTGAATCAGATAATTGATGGTGCTTATGGACAGTCCTTAGAAGAGATAAAGCCGTTGCTGATCGCTTTACAACAAACGAATGAGCGAGGGATGAGTTTGATTCAATCTAAAAGAACTGCTTTTTTTGAACTAAATCCAGTGACAGAGGAGCAGTTTGATATGTTAAGTTTTTTACAAACAACTTTTTCTCGATTCAAGCCAATAGCGCAGTATCATTCCTTGAATCTTCACTATGAAATTCAATCATCCTACAAGCATGGAACGCAAGTACGGGGTGACAGCATAAGTATTGACAGAATGCTGTGTAATCTTGTGACAAATGCTATTAAGTACACTATACAGGGAGATATTTTTTTAAGGCTGCTCAATCAAGAAGATGATTTAGCCATCGAGATTGAAGATACTGGCTGTGGGATTGCTGCCGAACAAATTTCTAATATATTTATCCCATTATGGCGAACGCCAAATAGCAATTTATTACATCAATCAGGGATGGGACTCGGACTGTACATCGCCTTATGTGTGGCTCATGCTCATGGTTTGAGGATAAGCGTAAACTCGGTAGTTAGACAAGGAACTAAATTCACCATTATATTTCCTTACAAAGATGACGGGATCTATGGGGTTGATGGTAGGATGTTGCCCAAGTCGCAGAGGTTACAAGATGCGTTACCTATATGATGTAAAACTTTGGGACAGAATCGAAACAGGAGTGGAATTTCTAATTTTTGTGGCTTTGATGATAGCGGCAATCATTAAATTGGGGCACAACGATTTTTTACAAGCATTGTTTTACATAGTATTAGCTGTCATCATCTCACCCTGGTCACAATTCGAGCGGGTGACTAAGCGATATGTCTTAGTAAGTGCCTATATTCTTGGGTTGTTTGTCGGGTATTTTAGTTAGTCTAACTCTGGGCCGTCGGGAGATTGCTCCTTTTGCGGTGGCTGTTGCTGTTGCACTCTTATATCAAAGTTGATCAGCTTTTGTATTTCTTGTGGTGAAAGGTGATTGTGTATTACTTTGTATTCTTCCTCTTCTCCTACTTTATAAGCACTAAAAGCACTTTGATTATCACTTTTGCGCCAAACAGTCAGACGCTGCATACCTTCTCTCATCAACAAATTTAATTGATAAGCCATACCTTCATAGACTCGACCGCCAATAGTATCTTGTCCCTTTGTAACGATAATATTCATTAGTGCAGGAATAAGAGACTTTTTAATAACCTGATTATTTTCAGTTTCAACCGATTTTGACTGTTGACTGTCAACAAAAGGCAGTTTGCGCCCTTTAGTTTCTAATATCTGCTGTAAGAATGTCTTTTTCTTTTCATTGATCAAACCTTCAACTCTTATTGAGTTATCTGTATCAGGTGTTTCCTCAGATTTATTTAAACCAAATTTTTGGGCGTACTCTTGGTAGTATTTTTCCTTAAGGGATTGCCTGTAATCTTCACCCGGATTTCTCACAAAGCTTGAAGAAACAGGGGTCAAAAACTGCCAAAATGCATATTGCACAACAATTTCAGCAGTTTGAAGTATGACCCCAAATAAAAACGATTGTATACCAGAACAGTTTATATTTGAACAAGTAAAGTCATGTCCAGTTGTAGTTAATTTCAATAGTGAGCCTGTAACATCTGATGCAGGATTAACATTAATTGCGGAACTAGATAGAAAAAGAGAAATAACATCACGGCTGGCAGCATGTTTTAAAGATTACCGAGAGCCAAACAAAATTATGCATCCAGTTAATGGCTTAATTGCACAAAGAATATATGGCTTAATCATGGGCTATGAAGATGTAAATGACCATGAAACTCTACGCCATGATGGAATATTCGCACTGGCAGTAGGAAAAGCAATTAATTTAGAACAAGAACCAATTACTCTGGCCGGAAAAAGTACCTTAAATCGGATCGAGCATTGTCCAGAAGATATCTCTTCAAGAGCAGATAGTCGATATCACCGTATTGAACATGATGCATCAGCCATAGAAACACTCCTAGTTGAGCTATTTTTAGAATCTTATCGAAAGCCGCCACGACAGATAACTTTAGATTTAGATGTTACCGATGACCCCGTACATGGTAATCAAGAAAAAATATTTTTTAATCCTTATTATCGAGGGTATTGTTATGCGCCACTTTATATTTTCTGCGGGAAACATTTACTTGCGGCAAAGCTTCGTGCGTCTAATGTTGACCCTGCGGAAGGAGGATTAGGAGAATTACAAAGAGTAATAAAAATAATCCGCTCACGATGGAAAGAGGTGAAAATTATTATTCGTGGGGATAGTGCTTATTCGAGAGAAGATATAATGAGTTGGTGTGAATCTCAAACTGAAATTTATTATGTATTGGGACTCGCTCAAAATAATAGGCTACTCCAGCTATCTCAATCAATTCAGTATCGCGCATCCCAAGAATATTCAGGAAAAATTAAACATATAGTCGAGTTTTTTGAAACCTTATTTCCTCCATCACCAGATTTAAAGAACGACGCAGCAATATTTGTTGATAACTCAGTTTGGTATTGCTCTCTTGACTACCAAACTCTAGATAGTTGGAGCCGTCATCGTCGTGTTGTCGCCAAAGTTGAATATAGCCATAAAGAAGTTGATACTCGCTTTGTAGTCACTTCGCTCCCTGTTAATAAAATCCCGCCAGGGCGACTTTATACTCAAAAGTACTGCCCGCGCGGGAATATGGAAAATTGTTTAAAAGAACAAAAGCTCGGGTTACATAGTGATAGAACAAGTACCCATACGTTTGAAGGAAATCAATTACGTTTGTGGTTTGCGTCTATTGCTTATATTTTGATGAATGCTCTACGAGAACAATGTTTAGCAAAGACGGAATTTAAAAATGCAACTGTTGAGACTATACGCACAAAATTATTGAAGCTAGGAGCCGTCATTACTATCAGGAAACGACGAATTTTAATCGCAATTAGTAGTGCCTGCCCTTATAAAGAGATTTTCGCAATGGTTTATAAGAGTTTATCTCAATTACCTTGCCCTGGCTGATAATGACCTAATTTAATTCATAAGTAATAACTGATTTTTATTTTTAATAGCTGGTTTTTAGGGTTATTTTACTTGGTTTAAACCCATAAATTGGCATATCAATTTTTATTATTAGAAGTTAGTTTTATCAGTATTTATTATTTTTGATGTATTGTATGTATCTTGAATGGGGTCGGTCTTTACTTGGAGTTGCCCACGTTCTGGAGGTATTTTGATGATGTATTAATTTAATCATCTTAAATTTGACTAATCCAAGCATTTTTTTCTCACTTGTGAGAAATCCAGGTTCAGTACTTTGAGCATTTCGGGACACAGATAAAGTATTTCTCACCTCACCAATAATATTTTCGCGCTGTGTGGGGTCTAGTGCGGGGGTTATTGACGGTGAAGGTGGGTGTTTCTCCATCATCAGCGCCAGTCTGTAGGCCAATTGGTTGTCAGAAAAGCCACTGTTGCGGTTGATGATAGTGATGGTTTCGGCTACTGAGCTAGATTGCATAAGTATTACAATTCTAATTCCTGTGAATTAGTAGTAGGTCGTTGTGGAGTGTGAGCTTTTTGGGAATGTACTTCAACCTTGGGCGTATAAGTATTGTTAATAATCTGGCTACGAGTATTGAGCAAATCCTGAATAATATCACTCAAAGGAGGGAGTGAGATGTTCGTTTGCCCTTTGTTGTGCTGCTCGAATTGACTTTGAAGGAGAATTTTCTGGTAAAGTTCACGTTGCTCTCCAATAGTCAGCTTGCCAGTTTTTGAAAGTTTTTCCCGTAAAGGGTTGTTGTACTGATTGGCAACACTAGACCAAGTTTTATTCGTTTCTAAATCGTGCCAATGAGAGGCGATGTCAGGATGGAGAGACACGGGTGTATCACGCTTTGGGTCAGAAGAAAACTGTGGCTGTGCTTCTGTAAGAACGTGCGATCGCAAATCATTAACAATGTGAGCTAATGGTGGAAGCACAATATCAGTACGCCCATTGTGATTTATCTCCCTCCAGGCAAGATTTTGAATCTGCTGGTAGAGTTCACGCTGTTCACCAACAGTTAATTTTCCAGTTTGCTGAATTTTAGATTGAAATTCTAAATGTCCTTGCGCTACAGTCTCATGACTTGAACCATCTTTTTCTAACTGCTCCCAATATTGTTTCAAAACTGGATGTAGTGGTAGCACAGCGTTGTCTTGTTTTGGAGAATTAGAGCTTGCTCCTTGTGGGTTTGATTGTGTCTTGCGATCTGGTACGTTAGGCGTAGATTGAGTAGATTGATATGATTGCTCCTCGTCTAAATTACGGGTAATTTCGGGATGAACAGGCAAATCAATGTCACGGGTATCTGTCGGGTTGCCAAATAATGCTTTGTAATTAATATGCAGTTTTTGTGCCAACAGTCTTAACTTCTCCAAATCAGCTTCAGTGATAGCCATCGCTTGGGCTTGATGAGTCATCCCAGTGTCAGTTTTCTCAAACTGAAAGCGAACAGCTTCCCGATTTGTACCATTGTGTTCAGTTTTGAGTAATTGCAGAGTAGATGTATTGTCACTGGTTTGCCGAAAAAGAATCCGGTAATTGCCCAAGGTTAAGTCGTCTTTCTCGAAGCTAGTAATAGTTTGTGTGAGAATTTTTAATACCTCGTTTTCTTTGAAACTTTCTAAAATATTGTGTGTGCCTTTAGGAGAGACTGAACCAACGACAGAGGCTATTTTGCGAGGGTCTTCATCAACAGAGGGCAATTCTTTACCAGCTTTCAGGTAGTCAGCCACTAACAAAAACTCCTGCCTTTCAATAGGCAGAATGTTAATTTGTTTTTCTCTCCAAATTTTTGGCTCAGACTCTATTTCTGTGTAAGAAAGTTTAATATTGCCTACGTGTCCCCATTTATCAGCTTGAAAAGTCATTAACTCTACATCATCATGACGACGATAGATACTGTATTTATCAGCGCCATGATTCTTAATTACAAAAGCATCAGCATGGTAGATTTTGCAACTGGTCTGCTGTTGTTCATCTTTAGCCTCAACACCATATTTTTTTAACAAAGTATAAGCAGCAAAAGCTATTTGTTTATTCTCACTAGCTTCTAAGCGCTTTCTAAAAAAATTAGGCTCATAAAGTGTAACATTTTCTTTTTTAGCCCAAGAAGAACTAGTTACAGCAGTTTCAGTTGACTGGGCTGGCTCAGGGGCAACATCTAAATGAATAATGTCTGAATCAATAACTTTTATATCTATAATTTGTGAACCAGGGTCAACAAATGGTTGACGACGATTCTTGTGAAATACATTCATGTTTGGTTCTAATTCGGGAGCATCTGTCACAGTAAAATCTCCTTTTTGTTGAGCAATGGTTTTGACTGTGCCATCCTTGAGCTTGATAGTAAAACGTAAACTATCAAGTTGATTTTGATGCCACTCCTCTAGAGATATAGCCCCATTGGTGACAAGTTAAAGCTGTAAGTCTTTTGTCAAGAGGCTTTGAGAGAATCGCTGAAAAAAAACTGGTCAGACCCTCGTTGGAGATCAGGAAAAGGAGCGACAATTAACTTAACGTTTGGTTTTCGCTTCTGTTTGATAATACCTAAATCTCGATTTTGAGGGTCAGCAAAATACTTAATAGTATCTGTTGTGTTACCTTTTTGATGAGCCATTGTAAAATGGTAAAGACCACGATAAATCATTTCTAATGAGATTTCATCAAAGGGTAGAGAGAGTTCATCCGCTACGGCATCACCTAAATCTACTAAAACCGCATAAAATAACCACGTCGCCCAAATTTGTAACTTAATTCCATTAATTGAACCTGTCCATAAATAACTTAACCCCAAGAGTCTTTTGACTATATTAAAAGCATCTTCAATTCGCCAACGCCGCCGATATAAATCTGCTACTACATAAGGGGGTAAAACATGAGGGTCTAGGACGCTGGTTAAATAAGAATGCCATGTTTTTCCCGACCTTACTTCAATCAAACGTAAAGTTATAAACGGAGTCTTTTTAGTGCCAGAACCGAGACGTATCTTCCGGTCTCGCAGTCCATAACTATCTGTCAACACCTGTTCTACTTTGATTGCTGCTCCTTTCTTTATTCTGGTAATAAAGTCAACTTTATTCTCGATTAATTGATGCCAAAAGTTAAAGTGATAAAAACCTCTATCTAATAAGAGTAAAGTTCCGGCTCTAACTAAATTTAGGATATTTTCTTCTAGTTTAGTATCAGAAGCTTTAGGATTTTCTTCAAACCAAATTTCTACAGGTAATCTGGTCATTAAATCAATGACTGTACTCATCTTTCCTGCTAATTGTCCTCTTTGAGCTTCCTCTAAACTTTGTATTTTCCTAAACAATGCCTCCAGTGTTGACCCGTCTACTATCCAAATTTTCTCGAATTTTAATAATGTAAACTGAATACTTTCTGGTAATGGACGTTTATTTCTACTATGCCAAGCCGCTCTCAAACTAGGCAATAAATCTTTAAATACTTTTTCAAATAATTCTGATGGAAATGTCAAAAATCTCTGTGATACTGCTTGTTGACTAACTTTTGTGGGATTACACCACAGAAAACCGTCTCTGGCTAACATTCTTGTCAGTTCCCTGACTCCTGCTACATCTCTCCATAACAAGGTCAGCACCGCAGCCATCATCAATGGTAAATTCAGTATCCGTTCCCTGAGTCCTAGTTTTCGGTAGTAATTTTCTTGATTTGTAATCGCTGGTGTCAGTAATCTTTCCAGTTGCTCTGCAATTACTTCGTCTTCCACCATTGGTCTGTGTTTCTTTTTGGCATGGTCTCTATTGGTTTTTTTGCTGGTGGTCATGGCTAAGTCTCAATCGCTCAATTACTTGTCTAGATTGAGTTTCCCACTATTTTTGAACACTACAAATATCACCCTTGACAATTTCTCCTTTTCCTTAACTTGTCACCAATGATATAGCCCCGGCAGATAACTTTTCAAAAGCTTCTTTTCCTTGTGAAACTATAAAATCATCTACACCTTTATCCGGCCCTGGCAGCGTTACTACTTTAACGACAGCACCAAATTCTTGTAATAAGCTTCCTGTTTTCCAAATATCTCTTTGGATATTGAGCTTAGTTTCAGGCTTCGTTTCATAATCAAAGCAGATTTTGATTTCTCTACCAGAAGTTGCGAAAACAGCTAACTCATCAGCCAGATAGGAATCACCAATTTTCTTGCCCCACTCGTTTTTAGGTGAGCGATAGCCGGAGGAAATTCCCGGTAGTCCGATGGCAGCATGACCCTGGCTTAACAGACTAGCCGCCTTCTTCGCCCCCTCTGTAATGACGAGTGGGATATTGTGTTTATACACACAATACCAAAAACCATTCAAGCGATCGCTATCGGTGGGGTTTACTCCAGCTTTTGAGTAAATATTTTGGGCAATTTCCCCTGGGACATCTAGTAAGAAAATACTCAAATCAACTGATGGTGGATGCTCATATTTAATGAACTTGCCTTCAACCGCAACAGTGAACCCATCTTTTTTCACGGTTTTGGGTCTGGGGCGGTTTGGCTTATAACATCCCCATTCTTTAATTTGAGGTTGCTCACCAGGGGTAAGATTAGCAAATGTGCGCGGATCTACTCCTGAATTACACCACCAGCCACCTGCATCTAGATGGGAATAGAGTTCTAAAAGCCTAATAGAGAGGCTACCTGTATTTGTACGTGAGAGTTTGTCGCTGATCATCAGCCGTTCCCAAGCTTCATGTTCGCCACCGACATAGCTAAAATGAAGACTAGAGAAGTTGAGATGTGCAATATCTGGTGCGATCGCGCTGCCTACTACGAGTTCGTGCCAATGTTGCGGATCAATATGTTCTGGGTGAGGCGGGATATGTTGAGTATTTTGTCGCTCAAGTTTTTTACTACTTATGCCATTGTTGGCGCTTTCAACTGTAAAAAAAACATTTCTATGGATGGAAGCATTTAAACCTAGATTTTCTTGGTCTTGAATAGGTAGATATTCCTGGGTGTTCTGCCACATCTGTATAGTTAAAAACTCAACAGATGTGGCAGAAGGCGGAAGAATTAAGGGGGAATTGGGGTTAGGTAAAACTGGAGGTAAATCAGGCTCAGGAGAAAAATTCGACGGTGTTATATCATTACTGCCGGGAAGAAGTTTAGGCAATAAATATGCCATCATCTCTTCTACTTGTTCTATTTCCTCATCTGTTACACCTTCAAAGTTATTTTTAGACCATTTCCAGCCACCATCCTCATCAGGAGTAAGAAAATAAGTTTCTTCTCCTATTTCGATTCGACATTTTAAATCAATAGCTGATTCGATTGATTTATAAATAAACTCTCCTAAAGGATAAATAAAAGCTCTAATAAAATGCTGACTAGCTCTAGCGTAAGCGGAAGTGAGTTGCAAATGTCGTTCATCAAACATATTTATTTGGGTGTAGCAGAGTAAAGGGTAAAGGGTAAAAGGTAAAGGGTAAACGGATTAAAATTCATTCTTTTTCGCTTTTCCTTTCCTTTCCTTTCTACATTCTTGTCTAACCGCAACAGTTGCAGAATCGCCTTTGCAAATATTTGTTATGAACAGGGTTGTCGATGATGAGAGAACAAGATTGGCGCAGAACCTCATATTGTTGCCAGTTAGCCCCCAAGCATTTGATATCGATGAGCTTACCTTGGGGTGTAATGCGATTAAAAATAATATGAATATAAATATTGCCCTTTTGAATATCTAAAAAACAGATATACTGCAAATCATGCCAGCCGATACCGTGAATATATTGGTTAACAATTTTCAGACAAGATTCTTGATTTAGTTGGATGTAAGTGTTTTTTAAGCTGATGATAGTATATATGCCCAAATTCCTCAGCTTTCGTCTAGTTTTAGATAAAGTCTTAAACTCCTGAATAATTTGAAGGGGAGGCAGACTAATATCAATAAAACTACCATTCGCCAAAATTTTTTCTTGAGATAGTGTTTGAATTAGTTCAAAATTATTAATTTTTAATTCTTCAATAGTCATTTTCATAACAATCAAATTCCACTGTCAGATTTGTTTTGATTAATCATGCTGCCGACTTCTTTGAATGTCAGTCTAGAATTATTAGAAACAGCTTGAGGATTGTCGGGAATTGGAAAACGCTGCTCGACTTGCTTAACTCGCAAAGCTAAATCTTGCTCAGAGGGAAATTTCTGTGTACTCTTCCTAGCCAGTAAACTAACAATTCTCGCCCATTTAAGTTGATTGTACTTATCAATATTTTTGAGGGTTTGAGAAATTTTGATAGTTTTGAGTAAAGGAACAGACCCCTCCTTTCTATTAGCATAAGCAGGGTTAATGAAAACGCATTTACCAGCAATTAACTTCAGAAATTGAGCCGATTCAAAAAGCTTTCTAGTTTTTTCTTGGTCGCTGATGCTCGTGCTATTATTTTTACTACCAGTAGAACGGCTTTTTTGCTTGTACTTAATCTCTTCATCACCCAAGAAGTTGGAGAATAATTGCGCCGACTCGTTCTCACCAGGATTGAATATAAACTTAGTGCTGCAAGCGCCAAGGATAGCTTTAGCAATATCCTTACCGTAGTTCTTCTCAAGCTGCCCCATATTTTGGAAGCCGATAATACCGCAGAAGCCCTCAGAGCGAGATTCGTTGAGCCACCTATATAAATCAGGTAAGTAAATCGAGGGTAATTCATCCAGTGCAACGATCAGTGGATCAAGTCGCTTTTTGGCAATGTTACGGGCGATGGTCATGTGTAAAATGCTGGTCATCAGGGGCCCTACTGCATCTCGGCGTTCTCTGTCCAACCCAAAGATAATCATCTGCTTTCCTTTAATTTCCAAAGGTAAAGTTGTCTTACCGATGAAACAGCCCAAGGTGTTTTTCGCCATAAAGCGAGTGAACATAATACTGGCGGTAGCAACAATGCCTGCAACAGTTTTTTCAGATGCAGCAGAACTGAACAGTTGCCCAAAGGCAATTTTCACCCAAGGATTGAGAGAGGCAGCCATCAGGCGTTTGACCATTTGTTCGCTAGAAAGTATCGCGGCGCAAGTCATAACATCTGCGAATTGACCGAACTCTTTAGCTAACATCAGAATTGCCTGAGTCAGCTGATCCCCTGAAGGGCCAAAGAACCCATCTTCAGTTGAATTGCCCAAAAGTCGAAAATTCTTATTGATGACAGTGGAAATTTGTCGGGACGATTCGGCATCACTACTATCCCGAAGAAAATCTAGAGGATTGCAAACTTCAGATTCAGGAAATCCCGGTGCAAAGATGTGAACATCATAGCCCTTATATTTAGCATAGGCAGCAACTTTCGCTTGAGAAGGGTATTTGAAGTCATAAACTATACATGGAAATTCTTGATCAATTGCCGAGTAAATCATCGGGTTGATGGCACTGAATGTTTTACCACTACCGGGAGCGCCGATGACTGCCGTACCCCGTTGCACATCAGGGATATAGAAAGTAGTGCCACCACCTTTTACCTGATGCTTACCAATGTAAAGTGCCGCACTATCACATTGGGGATTGACGATTTGCAAGATGGCTTTTTTCTGAGCAGTAGCAGTTTCTTTAGCTCCACCCCAATAAGAGGTAGCAATTTTCTTCTTGTTACCATCGCCAAAAAATACCCTCATCAAAATATAAGCACCAAGTAAGGACAAAACTGTTAGTCCATTGGGGGTGAAAAGAGAGTGAGTGTACTTGCCAATTGCGTCATTATGATTTTGTAATTGCTCAAATCGAAATCCTTGAGGATTAGCGCTATTTATTTTGAAAGATTTGCTCATTTTAAGGTAGAGAATTAGGTTCACCAAGAACGATAGGGTCTTTCTCTCGGTACTCAATAAAAGGCACAGGCCCAATGAAGTATGGACTGCAAGTGCGACCAATGAAGGGTATAGTTTTGCAGATGCGGAAAAACATAGTAGTCTCCACCTTTCCACTGTCTTCATAAATATTCCAAACAACTTGCTTAAAGCTGGAACCAAAGGGGTTTCGACCAGTAGGCTCTTTACCATCATTAAGAGCTTTTAAAATGCCAAATCCACCATTAACCTTTTGGAATTTCCCGGATATCCACTGTGTTCCAGTAGTCTCACCAATGCCGGACATTTCCGTATGAGCGCAATTGTTTTGTAGACAGGGAACGTTAAAGCCATCTTGGTAGCTACCAGATATGGAGCGGGTACGGTTAGCTTCAATATCTCCCAATGGCAGATCAACTTTGGCAACAAATGAAAGGTCGAGTGTTTCCAGCCCTGGCAAATTATCCCATGTCAAAGTTGATAGTCCAGGTACCCCATTAATTTTGGAGTCTTGCCAATTCTCAAATCTATTAATAGATGTGTTTTCAATGTCGGAAATAGATGTTAGTGAGTAATTTTTTAAATTTATTACTCTTCCTAATTGAACGTCACGTAAACGAGAATTTCGGCTGGCGTTACCTATTGTGCCCCAGTAATTCCAAATCTTCTCAAAAAATCGCTCACAGGTTTAACACTTGTAACATTTCTATTACCTAAGCCAGGGATCGCTTTGGTTAAAGATGGTAAAGTCTGCCATCTTGTTAATTGAAAATCATCTAATGTTAACCCACTTAAATTGATTCCTTGCACTGAAGCTATGGTTGAGAGATTTAAATTTTCTATTGCTAATTGAGGTGTTTCAAAATCTCCTAGTTCCATAAACTCGCTAATGCTTTGTCCTGCTGCCCAGGTTCTAGTTTCTGTTTCTGTACCTCTTGTACCTGGGTAGGTAACACTGCCACTAAGAGAAATAATCATGTCGCTGAATTTGAAACGCGACCAATCAGGAGTCAACCCATTAGGAGAATTGATAACGGGTACTTGTGCAGAGGCTTTGGGCATGATTAACCCAATGGTTTGATTGAGTAGCCCATACTTGATAAAACTATGAATCAATAAGCTACCTACTAAACCAAAAAAAAGGAAGTAACGTAAGGCGTTATCATTGAGGCGAAAAGATGATTTCATAAGCCATTACCGCCGTGTTAAATTATCAAACAGAATACATACGTCAGTCGTCAGGAGTCAGAATAATTTATCTACGAAAAAGCGGATAAATAATCGAGTTTAAGTCTCCCACGTTCTTTATTCTGGCTCCTGACTTTTGACTTCTGAATTCTTCAACAGAACTATTACTCAAAGCGATTAATTTATTAACTAGTTTTTGGGAAACAGAAGCCTTATTAGCAGCAGTAGAAATGTCATCACCTGCTTGTAAATAACCGATTAACTTTTGCAATCGTTGATGTAGTTCATCTTGCTGATTCATCCATCCACTTTTAATAGCTACAACAATACCGCCTCGAATTTGGTTAATTGTTTGCTGTGTTTTAACTAATGATTGCAATTGAGGCTTCGGGACTGTTTGTTCTCGTGCCACATCAGCCTTGATCGCCACTTGACTATATTTAGGAGTGCCATTACTTGTTGCTAGTCGAAAACTGTAAGTCTTGCGTTCACCAGAGGATGACTGCGTAACTACTGTTAACAAAGTGGTAGATGTTTGCGGTATTCCGGGAATGTTTATTCTCTTGATCCGTCGCAGATGAATCAGCCCAGCACCGGGGCTAGAGCAATTCTGATCCAATCCCTCTAAACAACCATCTGTGTCAAGCAGAATTTGCGACGGATCATCTAACCAGACTTTTTTAATTGTCTCGCCAATTTCATAGAAAGAAATTGCTACACCGTGACCATTCCAAACGTTGATAGTTTGTAGTTTGGCCTGCGTCCCACTAGCTTGAGTTTGTTTGATGGTGCGAACGACTGGTGCGGCAATTGTGGATAGTGGAGTCGCGGCGAGAGCCAACGCTAGAGTGCCGCTTGTAACTGTGTTAATTACGCTTTTCATGGCAACTCCAAAGAACGATTTACATTAAAAGTGACTTTGGTTCCCTGTGGAATAAACCAAGTATTAGGGCGAGAAGTAATTTCTTGAGTATTACGTTGATTACGTTGGCTGATGTTTTGGCTAACTTGACCAAAAAACCCTGACATTAACGCACCTGTGAGATTGCGCTGATTGCCACTACTACGTTTGCGAATCCTGCCTGTGAATTCATCAGAAATTTCTTCTTCACTATCCGGTTGGTTCATAATCTCCCCAACCTTCCCTAATGCAGACACAGCGCCACCAAACAAGTCACTACGGGCAATCTCGCCACCCCTGTCCTGAAATCTTCGAGCTATTAGGGGTCTACCACCAACTCCTGTCACGGAAATCGCACCCGCAGAAATAGGATATTCTGTATTATCTTTGATGATCGCTCTGACATAAGCAACAGCGTAACTGCCGCCATCAACTGAAGCTAACTCGACTGCCAATAAACTACCCGAAGGGATTGCCACTTGCCCATAGTTATCGCGTAAATCCTCTTGCAGTCTAGCAATAGACTTAGTGTTATTAGAGGTTGGTGTTTGTGTCTTTCCTGAACCATTAACTGTGGTTTGAACTAATGGGGTAACAATCACACCACTAGCAAATGAGCCAACTGTCAAATAACGAGTTTGTTTACCTTGGAGAATTTGGCTTTCTTGAGGTAAATAATTGTTAGCTAAAGTAATCTTGTTAACTTTAGAAGTCGCTTGCCACCTGGGGCGGATCTTTTCAATCGACTCGCTTGAGTTTTGCGGCGTGGTTTGGTCAAAATTGTTTGTATCTGTTTGTTCATTCGGTTGATTTTGAATTGCTTGAGCTTGAGCAAGATATGGATCTAATGAAGATTGTTTACTGGTGCTAGTTTCGGTGTAGGCGATTTTGCCATAAGAACCGATGCTACGAAGTTTGTTCAATTGCTTAAGGGGATCTAGGGGCGTGAGTGTCCGTGCAGATATAGATGGTCTTGGAGAAAAACTCGTGCTTGTTGGTGGCGGAGTGTAGGTTCTAATCGGTTGTGGTGTAGTCTGAGTTACGCGACGTGGTTGTGTATTTTGAACAGTCCGTGGCGCAGGTTGTGGAGATGGTGGGCTAGATGGCACGACCTTTTCAGTTTGAGAAACTGGTACTGGCGCAGGTTGGTCTTTTTTATTTTTGTTAATACGACCTAACTCATCTTCTTGATCCGACAGAGCTAGTTTTGCACGAGCGTCACCATCCCCCTCATCATCTTGTGTTTGTTCTGTAGCAGTAATAGTTTCCCCTGGCTTTTGAGCAATCTTTGGTGCTGGTGCGGGATTGAAAACACCATTGAGCATCAAAAATATAGCTAAAAATCCAACTCCAAAAGGGACAGCAATTATTGCTAGTCTTGACCAAGGAGAAGTGACAAATGTGTGCTTAGTCGGTACTAATAAACTTTCCGGTTCTGCTGCTTTATTACCATTACTTTTATTAGCATCATCTATTTTGAGCAAATCCTCTAAAGTCGATACAGACCCATTTTTATTATTCTCTTCACTCATTTTCTTTTGCCAAAATCTAAATCGACAATTTCGGTAATTTCTAATCCGGCGCGACGGGCTGCATAGATTTTCTTAGCTAGTTCGCTAGTATTAGCTGGGATATACTCTGGATTAGAAATTGATGAAAGTGTAATGGTTTTATTAAAAGTAATCCCTTTGCCCGAATTATCACTACGTTCAAAAGTTACGAGCGTACCAATAAAATCTATTTCCCATTGACCATCTTTGAGTTGCCGTGGCTGTGAAATAAATCTAGGGATTAAAGATACTTGCGTATCACCATTAAATATGCTCGTGGGAGTAATTGAGGCTAATTTTTTCAGAAATGCGGCTCTAAATCCTCCATTTTCACTCAAAGCAAATGCAGCTTCATAAGCTTTACTTGTGACTCGGCTATTAGATTTCTTATCAAGTCTGCCTACTTCTACCCCAGTATCTTGTTTAGTAATAGGTTCGCCTTTTTCATTAAAAGTTCTTACTAAACCATCCCAGTTAAGCATTTCAATAAAAGTATCAGAAACAAATTTTTTAATTACTTCATCAGACCGTTCTTTTGGGTCTACTGCTCTGGCTGTAATGGTATCTCCTGATGAGAGTTGTACTAATGCCAATTGTTTTTTATTTAAAACACTAATTGCTCCATAATTTAGAAATTGTAATAACAGAGAAAGCGCAGCCATTGAAAACCCAGCTAGAGAAATTATCCCAACTCTTGTTGTTACATATTTGTTGTAACTAAGTAATTGCAATGGTTCTCTGGGTTGAGTTTTATTTTTTTGATTCAGCATAGGTTTTATTTAGCTAATTTCCCGACTAAACTACCACCTTTAGTAGCAACACCTTTAGCAACCTCAATGGCAATCCCACTGTAATTTTCAGCAGCTTTATTAATTTGAACTAAAACAGAAACGCCACCACCAGCCGCTAAACCTGTAGCTAAGAATGGCGCAATTATACCAATTGTAAATAGGAAGAACATTGGCTGATAAGATTTAGATTCAGCGACTAATTGCCCGGCGAAACCAACTATGATATTGAAGCAGAGCTTGCCAAAACCTACACTGAAATATCCTACTAACCAACTGTAAATTGATTTAGCTCCGTAAGGTAGCAGAGAACCACCAACAGCTACAGGCCCAAAAGTGCTGTTACAAGCATAGTCAGTTCAATTCCCCATTGATAAGCCCCATTCATCCCGACTAAAATTATCGTAACTATATCAGTAACAGCAGACCCAACAAAAGCATTAATGGGAGACAACATTAAATCGATTCCATTTGCTTTTCCATCTTTCACATCATTAAAAGCATCGATAGCGCCATCAACCGCATCTATAAACCAAGAAAAAGCTCCATTATTTTTGTTAAACTTATCTGGATATTTTTTGGTTAAATCTTCTTTAGCTTGAGCCAAACAGTTAATTTGTTCTTGTTGACTTAAAGATGAATTCCTACATTTATTTACAGCAATACCAATAGCGCTACGTGCTGCTTCAGTTCCCAATGCACTTTCAAATGCTTGCTTAAGGTCAATTCCTGCCGCCGCTTCGCTAAGAACTATATTATTTACATTATTAATATAGTTTCTAATCCCCAAAGTTGACTTTCCTAGTACATCCCCCTTATTACTGAGCAAAAGAACTACTATTAACGGCCAAATAAAGTCTGTATAAGCTCTTTGTTCTTCCCCCGCCATCATTTTTTTTGTCCATTCAACGACGAAGAAAGTTAGTGTTGCTACAGCAAATAAAGCTCCGACTGTACAAATTGCTGAATAAACACCACCTGTAATAGTTTCGTTCCAAAGCTCATCAAATCCTTGAGCTATTGAAGCTGCATTTTCTTTTGCTAAATCAGCTAAATCACCACCATCTAGTTTGGCTAGTAAAAACATGATTTGAATCCTTGCTCAATACAGTAATTTTGTCAGACATTTGAACGCTAGTTGATTGTTTGTGTAGGAAGGAAAAGCTCTTGTAACTTTACCTCCTACTGTGTTTCTATACCCTTTTAATCAGTCAGCAGAAGTAGGATCTAGCCGTGCATTAAGTACCACTTCATGCACTAAAGACAATCTGCCATCTTCTTCGGAGTTCTCCTTTTGCCTTTGGGAATCAAGATGCTCCGCTACTTGCGTTAGCATCAAGTTAGAGTAAGCATTGTCCTGTCGGGCTAATAAAGAATCAGTACGCTGCTGTGCCAACATTGACACAATTAAGCCGTTCTGAGACGCGATCGCTTTGAGAACATTCTGAGAAGCGTCCATATTCTGCGCCTCATCAGCAATACCTTTTGCAAGTTTAGCGATTTGTGCAGTAGTATCAATTTTTTCTTGAGTTTGCTGCTGTCCTTTTTTTTCCAATCACGCTGGCAATCGAGCCAAGCGTCAATTCACGCTCTAGCTTCTGTGCTTTTTCTTGGGCGACAGCATAAGAATAATCATCCTTGAGCGTATTTTTCAATTGTTCAGCCGAAGCAATTGGGTCAGGCGCACCCAATTGTCCAATAGAACTATCAATTGCCGCATTAGCATTTTCTTTGATGTCACCCCAAGCACTGTTAATCTCACCCTTGGCCCATGCTTGAATTTCCGAAACTTCTCCTTGAAGATCCGATACGATAGAACTAAAAAAATCGTTGATGCTGATGCCATAGCTAGGTGCTGCTATCAATAAACTGCCAACTGTAGCAGAAAGTATTACCCCAATTGTCCGCTTTTTCATTTAAGCTACCTGTCTTGTATGTGATTTTGAAAGTAAATTCTTCGCTAATTCTGATAACTCTTCCCCCCGAATCATTCTGATATAATCCTCACTAAATTTGACTAACCCAAGTAGAGGATTATCTTGATAGTGCTTGAGAAACAAACTGCGTAATTCTTGCTCATTTGGATTATTAGCAACTGAGGCTAATAAACAGTACGCAGGATAATAGCGACAGAAAGTTAGCTTGCCGTTATCGTCAAGCAACCATTGTGAGTAAATCCCCGACTTTTTTGGATAAAAAGCTTCTGTACTGTTGACCCTGATGATTTCAATAGGATATTTAAAGCGAACAATAAACGGGTCAACAGCTGATGATTGAATCCTGCCTACTAAACGTGTGGTGATATTGGCAAATATCTTTTGTGCAGATGCGCTCTGATATATAGTCTCTGGTTCTTGGGCAGAGATGATGACGCGGATACCAGACTTCGCACCATTGGCACACAATCGCCCAATTAACGAAGCTATCGCATCAAATTGGAATAAGATTGGCGCTTCATCAAGGAAGAAGATCGAAGCTTTTGATGATAATGCACGACGTAATGCCGCAGAGTATGCACTAAGAGCGAGTATGGCAGCATCAGCTTCACTCGATAAATTACGTAAAGCGAATACTAACAATTTGGCATTAGTTCTAAAACTGGATGGGCGTGAGATTGATTGTCCTACCCTGGTACTCAACCAATAATTTATTCTCAGCCTGATTTGCTCTAAGGCTTCGGAAATCTCTTGACTCTTACTAGCAATAGAATCTAATTGTATGAAAGCTGGAGAACAAAAATTATAAAAATCTTTGAGTGTCGGAGTCTCGTTCCAATATTGAGTCCCAAATCCATTTTGTATTGCTGACTTGTAGCGTGATTTAATTTCATCATCATTAAAAAATGTTTTTAAAGCTAAAGCAATGATTGACTCAATATTGGTGGTAATCGTTGGACTGACACCAATCATGCTCGTCCCCATCACCATTGTCATCAGCACTGATTTGAGAAATTCCTTAAAATCGTTCAATCGCTCATTTCTCAGTTCTGCATCCAGAGAGCGCAAATCAGGAAGTTCAAAAAGATTGTTTGATTCTTTGGAGATGTCAAAGTATGCCCCATTTTCACCCAGCAGATTGGTGTAGTCGGTGAAAGTGGATGTACCATCTGGTTTGGGATAGTCTAGTGCCACTACCGGAATATCTTGTGCAAGCGCCGGCGTAAGAATACCTGCCACCAGCACTGATTTACCTGAACGAGTTGCGCCGAAGACTGCCAAATTCTTATGATTCTGGTACAAGTCTAGATGTACTGGTGTGCCGCCTTCTTCTGCGATTAGCTCAAAGCCAGTGCGATCGCCTGTGGCAGTCCTAATCAATGGCATCAGCCCTGGTGCTTCCGAACTAAAATATGGCAGTCGGCGGTTAAAAGGCTTGGTTAACAACGGCTCCCAAACAAATGGGCAACACTGCAACCATGTCTTCCAGGCGTATTCAATCTCCCGGTCAACTACCGCCGGACGCAAGAAATAGCTGGCAAGATATCGGCAAGCTTCGTCTAATTCCCGTGGGGTTGGGCGGTGGACAAGAAAAGCAACTGCGGTATGCACTACTACACTACCTTTATATATTGTCTTCTGCGCCTCTACCGCTTCTTCAATATTCATGCCTGATTTGACATCAATATTTCCTTTCTCTGTAGATAAAGAAGTGCTGGTAATTGATTGCTTGGTAATGCGTTGAAGATTTGTTTTAGAGATAGTTTGATTTGCCTTTGTTACCTGACAAATAACCTCGGTATCATAAATACTATCTCTAGAAATTAACTCCCACAGATATCGCAATTGAGCTTGCTCGTCATACCACCCCCCTGGCTTTTGGCTGAAGTTGAGCGCCCCAATATATTTATTTTGTAGTTTTACCCATTTTCTATCGAAAAATGGCACAGACTCCTCATTCTCTAACATCTGGTGGCGGATGTGAAAATCGCTCGTCTGAGTTTCTACTATTCCATCTATTGGGTCAATTTTTAATGGATTAGGGATTGCCGGAGGAGTAGAGTAATTAAGCTGTTGCCAAATTGTTGACCAAATTTCTTCAGCACTTAAAACCCTAATCCCCAACTTCATCTTGTTGCCCAGGATAGCTGACCACTGTAAAAATCCATCGTTAAATGAATTTTGCAGAATATTTTCAATTCTAGTATTGTTATGGGCGTGAATTTCACCTGTAAAGCGAAACCAGCCCTTTTCTAATTTTCTAATCAGAGATTCTATAAAATCCTTAGACCGTTCATCGTCATCAATAACAGTGTAAGTACACCATAGTCTCAAAAACTTATTCTTCCTAGCTCCACTTTCCGTTAGTTTTTTAGTCCTTAATCTTTCACTACGTATTAACAATTTTAATTGGTCAATCTGACAATTACTCTCTAGCTTGGACAGTTCTTCTTGTCGGTGATAATCAGACGTAAAAGAACCTAAATGTATTGTTAAGTTTTCCCCTTCGGGAATTTCTTTTAGCCCCGCTTCTATCCCCTCAAAGATCGGCAGCATTTGCGATGATTCTAAATTCGGATGAATCCCTAAACAATCAAAGCAGAATTTAATTTGAATATTTTCACCTTTTTAAGAATTAATGCGCCTACGCCCTGCCTACCTCCTAAGTTGAGGTCGCAAATACCCGCTAAATGGATAATATCTTCAAAGGGAGTGAGCATTTTCACAACACTAATCTGCTCCTTTTCTAATGCGACTTTACCTAATTTATCTTTAACTTTCTTAGAAGAATTTGGCATAACTTTACCAATAACTAAAATTTAACTAGAACTTAGAATTTATTTTTCTGACGACTTCCGACTTCTGTTTCTGTTGTATTGATTGAAATCTCATATATCCCTACTAATCCGAGGGACGCTAACGAACTTACCGAAAAAGTCTTTATTTGTAGAAATTGTCCACCATGTTGCCCATCCCCAAGCAATACTTAATCCTGTACCTAACCAACTTGTTTTCAGTAGATAATTAAAGATAAATACATTGACTACTGCTATTAATGTCCAGGCAAATATTTGGTCAGCAGGGAATGGACCTAGCCTTGGTCTTTCTCCTAAAATCCTATTTACTGTCCGAAAATCATGTTTATCTGACATACTTATTGATTTAATAAAAAATTATCAGCTATTAATGCAAATACGTATTTATCAATAACTGATAACTGAAAAAGCTTTTTTACTGAACAATCAAGCCAGTAATTAAATCTCCAACAAAAACTGCCATAACTATGATTAATGGAGTTCTTGCTAGTGTCTGCCAGTCTTCATCATTCCGTGCAGATTGAATAATCCGAACTAGACTGATCCCAACATATAATAGGAATAAAGCTCTCAATACATTGAAAAAAAGCGCGATAACTGCTGCTGTTTGTCCATTGCCGGCATTACCAAAAGTGGTGGTCATCCAAGTTTGAGCATTATTGAAGAACTGAGCATTAGCTGGAGCCGCCGCAAAATCAATTAGGCAAATTACTGCTAACAGCGCAAACAACACAGCATAGAGATTAACTCCATACTTTCGTTGTACTTTATCGAAGTTAGTAAATAATGCTTGTGACTGTTTCGGCAAGGCAATGACGATGGCAGACGCAATCATAAATCCACCCATCAATATATTGTGGACGGACATCTCTGCTATCATCAACACACCAGTCACACCCATGAGTGTGAGTGTGCCTTTTTTCGCCCTGTCATTCTTAGAATCAGGTAAAAGTGTTCCTATTGGTGAAGCAGCAAAATCTGGGTATCCGTAGTCAGTACGCATCTGCTTTCGTTCTCCTGAACGATATCTTGAGGGATAGGCACATTCTTGAATAAGTCAACCCCAAAATCCACGTACTCTGGTACGGAAAAAAACAGAACTGTAGTACTGTATAAACATTTCTAACAGCAATAATCTACGTAGATAAAAATCTCTTTCTTGTATTATCAGTCTTTGTGCTTGATATAATCACATCCTTAATCATTAATTAGTATAAATCTTTGTGCAAACTCTTCAGTAAGTATCAAATAGGGGGGATTGACTATTCGCTAGTTTTATGGTGTGAAATATCTAAATTAGTTTTAACAAAGTTTGGGGGTTTAAGTCCCCTGCCTAATTAAAATCCCCGTTACAAAACTTAATTGCAAATTGCGAAAAAGCGAATTGCGAATTGCGAATTGCGAATTGTTTAAGTATCCCTACTCTCCATAAATTGAACTTTACCTTCGATACCTCACCATGTTTTGCATCATCACTAAAAACTGTTAAAACTTGAGTGCATGTATAGAACAAATATGTATAATACTTGCAGCTTGTAATTCAGCATTTGTTAGAAGTAGATATTTGGTCAAGCAAGGAAATTGGGAATTAATTTTCAGTCAGGAGTCAGAATTCAGGAGTCAGGAGCCAGAATGTTGCAGAAGAGTGAATTCTTTTCAATCAATAGAAGAGTTATACGCTCATTGCTTTTAAATTCTGGCTTCTGACTTCTGGGTGCTGAATTCTTACAATTTTCATAATCATTTGTTGGAGTATTTATGAGTACAAGAAAAATATTTACAGCACTTGTTTCAATAGGTGTAGCACTATGCTTAGGAGCTTGCCAGTCTGAAACAGACTTGGTTGCTCAGGCAGAGAATGACTTAAAACCGGCTTATGCGGCGGCAACTGATGAGCAAAGCCAAAAAGATAAGGAAGTACAGGAGCAAATAAGGCAATATGTAGAAGAGACACCTAACTTATATAGAATAACTTGGAAGGTATGCGGAGATTATAGAAGTCGTCTTCGGGATGGAGTAAGATGTAGCGAAACTAAAATTCCCAAAACTAAAGGATATGTTGATCCCGTTTACGTCTGGGCAGCTAATGGGGTGCAGTTTGTTAATAAGCAACACTTTGTTAATAGCTATTGGGCTACAGGATTGTTTGTCAAGTCTAAAGGATGCTTGAACTCAGGTAAGCCAGGACAAGAGCAATTTTATAATGTAAAAAATTTCACCAGAGATAAAACGAATGCTGTTCCTACCGCAGCAAACGTGAAGATTGAAGCTCTGTCAAAGCAGGAAAAACAAACAGTAGTAGAACTTGCCTTCAAGGACGCAGAAGTAGAAAATTATGCGCTGAAAAATTTTGGTGTGTCAGCAACCACAGGATTAATACCCACTGGGAAAACTTGCTTAACATTAGACGAATGGAAGAAGACGCAATCGTAAACATCAGGCACAGTCGCTTCCTTGGATCGCAGTTCAGTCGCGGCAACTTCCTCCATCTCCACCACAACCAACCAACGCAAGTATTGTCTTATTCTTTCTTAGATAAAGAAAATAATTTAACTTGTTGACCCCTTGCCCCCTGCAAGCGGTAAGTTAACTTTAACCCCAGTTGGTCTAACAACAACCCCAACAGCCTCTCTTGGTTTGGGGTCAGAGGGAACAGTGAAACCCAAAATTTTTGATGTGAGCAGCGCAGTCAACAGCGATCGCCGTTTCTAAGTTAATTCAGCCAGTAAATAGTTTTGCTCACGCACATCAGTTATTTAGCAAAGTTTTGTAGTTTTTTATACTTAAGTTTTGCAGTCATTGATTACTTCATGCTTATACTAAGGGATGGCGTAACCGCAAGAGCGTAGCTGATCGCTCTATGAAAATCGCAATTTGCCGACCATTGGTCGGCAAAAACTTAATTATGATTCTGAAAAACTAATCCTTTATATGAGCCAAGATCGAGGGTGTTAAAAGGAGCGGGAATTTGCAGAACACCATGCCATACGATGTCTGTGCCTTCCCTTATGCCCTCTGTATAACTGTATTTTTGTAATCTAAAACACCTTGTATTACGCAATTATTATTACTGTAGGCAGCGCTATGCAGTAAAACTTTCTGCATTATACTCATCTAGGTAAATAGGCTAAATGAACCTAACATAAGCTTATTCGTTTACCTAGACAAGTATCATGATACAGCACGGGGGTTTTGTTCGATGTTAAAGTTTTATTTTTGACTGTGTAATTTACGACATGATAAACTAACTCGCAATCACCTAAAGTTCCTTCGCCCATCAGGGAGCATCTTGGCGTTCAGGCACTTACAAGTAATAAAATGCCCAGCCGTATCAAGGATATTTCTGGCGCTTTCGCCCTTCTCCCAAAGGGAGACGCACTCGCGTTCGGGGCGAAAGCTAGGCTCATAGCATTTTATTATTTGGATCTCCCTCACCCTGAAAATTGATTCAGGACAAGTTCGGAATCAATCGGAGAAAAGTTTGAGTTTTTGGCACGCAAGTTTTACCCGTTTATTGAAGAATTTTTTATAGAGGAATCAAACCACTCTCAAAAAATAAACTTAAAATGACTCTATAGTTTTATGGCGTGATAGCGATTAAATAGCGGGCTATTCCGATAAGCTTGATTTGGTATGAAAGAAAGCAACAGAAGCAGGGAAGAATTTTGTACAAGTTTATTAAAATAAGCACCTTTGTCCCTTTTCTTTAACCCAAACCTACACCTGTAATATTTGTGTATTTAACTGTTAGGAGTATGCTCTTTGACCTGTTGCATTACTGATTAACTATAAAGTCATTTTTAGCTTATTTTTTTCACCGATTTTTAGGTTTTTCTTTTAGAAGTGTATTTTTAGGGGGAACCACAAAAAAAAGATCCCAGCCTTGTTCTTAATTGATCGTTGTGTGGCGTGGATCTGGATCGTACTTTCGTATCTTTATGAGCGGGTAAGTGCCTTACAACCCAAATCGGGAAAATTGACTTGCCTGAAGATGAAGCGATCACTTACTTGGGTAGGTACCTACACGTTGAAAACACATTGTAATTTCAGACATCAAAAACTAACTTGCCATTCGGTAAAGTCCCAACGGCCGTTTCTGCATTGTTATCAATCAATATTGATATTGGCTAACCACAACAACTGGTGCTTTCAGGTGAAAGCTGCGGCGATTGCACGGAGCGCAACTGTCCATTAAAGAATTATTTGTCAGTTTTAAATAATTAGTGTCCAAACGCTCGATTTTTTAACTCTGTGCAATTTAAATGATGGTCTAGCTCTGTAAATCCAGTTTTTTAAAATTAATCTCCCTTTCACTTACAACAAAGGCCCTCATTATCCACTCAAGCTCATCTGCATAGCTGCGAAAATTGCACCCCGTAGCAATTCCTGTCCCGTGGACTGGGATAATAAGAACAGGGCGGGGTGTTGATGGGACAGCAACCTTGAAAATTGATAGGCATGGTCAAGCAAAGATTCTGTCTTTGCAGGAAATCCAACTTCTGTTCTCGCAGGGGGTAGACTCGCTACGAGACAAAGCGCTGTTTGCGGTGATGCTTTACACAGCGTGTCGAGTGAACGAAGCAGTGACGTTGCTTAAGCGCGACGTATATGATGCCAAAGGAAAAGTCAGAGCCAAAATCATCTTTCGCAAAGGTAACACGAAAGGGAAACTGGCTACCCGTGCCATCCCGGTAATTCAAGAATTGCGAGTCAGGTTGCAAGCATATAAACCGCGTGATGATTCTCCTTGGCTGTTCCCTGGAAATGCTGACCACTCAAGAGCCAATAACCACCTGCACCGGGATTCGGCATTGTGGATATTGCGAGTCGCTTGCAAAAAAGTAGGAGTTGAAGGCATAAGCTCTCACAGCTTTCGGCGCACAGCACTTACCTCGATGAGTAATGCCGGAATTCCCTTAAGAGTGATTCAGGAAATCTCTGGGCATCGCACGTTGGACGAGCTGTACAAGTACCTGGAGGTGAGAGAAGATCAAGTATTGGGAGCGGTATCATCTTTAGCACTACTTGCTCCGGTTGATGAAGACGACTTCGGGAAATCCTGGTTAGTCGAAGTGACCGATAATTCAGTGCATGAAAGCTCTTGACCCCATTTTACCAAAAAATCGATTTAGCAAAGCAGCATCAGCGCAATTGCTGAAAGCAAAAGTAAAAATTGCTTCAATGATGCGGTTAGTTATGACGAAAGTTTAGCCCCCCTCCATAGGCAACATCTCTTCATTTAGCAAGGTGTAAAATTCCGGTACTGCCGACTCAAGCGATCGCAATTCACTCGCCGCGATCGCTTCAAGTTCCAGCACCGTCTCCCAGCGCAAATCACTGTGCCATCGCTTGAGAATGCCTTTAATTGACTCAACTCCACGAGAAATACCAGAGCGAAGTATTTCTACGCAGTGGAGTAGCGTAATGCGATCAGTGAAGAGAGCAGAGGGGCAGGGGGGCAGGGGGGCAGAGGGGAAAGAACTTGTACAAATTTCTTCTTTGTTCCTCAACTCCTCTGCTTTTCTGCTCCCCTGCTCCCCTGCTCCCCTGCTCTCATCGGTAGTATCCTCCCCTTGGCAATGGGAGTTCCCTATAGCATCAAGGGGGGGTGTGGATACGGTCTGCTGATTGGGGTTTACACTATACGCAGCAGGGGTTTTAGCAGCGTAATAGGTTCGATTTTCTTTTTGATTGCGCTTCGTTTCACGATGAGCAATTACTTGGAGAGCAAATTCCAATTGCTCTTTAGATAAAGAGAAAAGCTTCACCTGTTGACCCCGTTTACCCTGCTTACGGAAAGTCAACTTTAGCCCCAGCTGTTCTATAAGAGTGCCTAGCAACCAAATAGGTTTACAGTCACTGGGAATAGTAAACCCAAGAATTGCTTTGACGTGAGCAGCACAATGTATAGCGATCGCTGTCATATTAACTAATTGAGTATCCGAGCCGGTAACTTCATCACCCTTCACTAAACGCTTGAGAATCTGATGCAGCCCCAGGTTAAATCTAGCCAGCCACCGCGCCGAATAATTACCCCAGTCGATGCACAAAGGTAGATTGTCGCGCTCGGTGCGGTCTTTTTGGGTGACAATTGTTGGTGGGGTAGGATAAGTTTGCCCAGTTTTGGGGTCAGTAAACGATTCTTCGGGTGCGGCTAAAATGGCCTCAAGTCCAGCAATTGCTCTAATTAAGCGGCCACCTTTATCCATTTCTACGAGTGATTCGGTTACTTCGATGCCGTAAGAATCAGAAATGCGGAACTTTTCGCATTCAAAAATTTCGCTAGGGTCAAGGTAATCTTTGCTCTGACGGGCGCGGTACTCACTCAAAGTAATATTCTTAGCCTTGGCAACAGCCGAATTGTGGGCACGATCCAAAGCTTGTGCTGCTGCTTTAAGACTTTCGAGAGATTGAGGATCTGAATCACTTCCCACATATATAAATGTATTGCCCATTTCTGTGAGGAGCGATCGCAGATCATCACGCAGATTATTCAGAGAATAGTGGCGGTTAGCCATAATTTGGCAGTAAGCCTCAAGCGCCCAATCTTTCTCTGCGCCCCGCTTACCCGTTTCTCTGTCAATTCGCAACAGAAAAGCAGTCATTTCATTGGTTTGGAGCAAGCGCTCTTTAATCTTGGTAGCATTGGTATCCTTGTAACCAAAGGGAGGACGCGGGGCCACCCAAATATGAAACGGGACTTTCGGGCGATAACGGTAAAGCTGTTGGGCGCATTCAGTAGCAGTTTGGGAAACGCCGTGAAACACACCGAACACTAAATCAAAATGATACTCAGAAATATCAACACCAGTACCGAGACTGGGAGAGGTGAACAAGGCATCAAAGTTTTTGACGGCGTTGGTGATGTCTTTGATGAAAGCAACATTCTCATCACTGCCAGAATTGTCTGAATGGACAGACCAAATGCGCCATTTTTGTGGTGTATGTGATTTTTCGGAGCTTGATTCTTCGCACTTGATAGTAAAGGATTTGTCGAGTTTTTTGATAAAACGCTTACTGTCACTTGCAACCATGACTTTCTCTCCAAGCATCAGCGCTGCCGAGATTTGGGCGACTATGGCGCTAGAATTATCCCCCTCGTACCAATAAATTGTGCGTGAACCGTTTCGCCACTCGTTTTTAATGATGTACGGAACTTCCTCTTTTGGTCGCATTGCAAGAAAGAAGTTTACCGTTAAATCATCCATGTGTGCATCAGCGATGACGACCAGTGGCGCATTGTATACTATATATTCCAGTACCTCCAAAATGGCGGCGCGATGTTGTTTGCAAGTATTACTGTGTAGTAAGTGAGTGAGGTATTGGCAGGCTTCATCTATAAATATGCAGCCGTAGGTGAGAGACTGAGTATTCAGCTTATGCAAGCTGTCGATAGTAATACTAAGGGCTTGAGCCTGGGCTAAACCTGTGTAACCCAAGTCGGAGTACATCGCCGTCTGCAAGCGTTCGGCAAGATTTTTCAGCAAATTTACGCGATGCCCATTGTTGAGGAACCGCGCGTCGGGGTTTTGGTCACGCCACCAGCGCATGAGTTCAGTTTTGCCTGTACCCATGTCGCTCCACAAGACTACTAGCCCTTTTTCTGGAAAACGGAAAGACTTTTTGGGATTTTGGGTACTGGGTTTGTGGTCAGGGCAGTCAGAAATTATTAACTCTTGTTTTCCTTCTCCCTCTTTACAGTTTGTAGAGCTAACACTTGGGGTAAACAATTTTTCTTCTGCAATATCATAAAGTGGCGGGACAGATGAACATTTTTCCTCCAGATCCGGAATGCAGAGTGCTTGGGTCAAATATTTAATATTGACTGTGACATCTGGTTTATATTTACTTAGTCCCCATTTTTTCGCCCGATACGAGCGCTGGTAATCGGCAAGTGATTTGGCATCGTCTATAATTGCAGTTAGTAGTGCATTGGCATCTTCACTGCGACTAACTACAAAATCATCAACGCCTTTTTCTGGCCCCGGCAGTAATGCAACTTCACATTCAGAACCTGCCGATTCGATTGCTTTTGCAGTGCGAACAGTGGCTTGAAACACCGACCACCTGGTTTTAGAAGAAGTTTCGTAGTCGAATAAAATAATGAACTTGCGCCCCGCCTGAGCCATTGGTACTAAGTCAGGATGCAACCGTTCATCAAAATCTTGTTTGCCCACGCGCCCGTTCCAAATTCCCGGAAGTGCGATCGCTACAAACCCCAACGAAAGCAAGCAAGCGGCTTTCTTCTCACCCTCGCATAATATTATCGGAATCTCTGGATGCTGTTTCACCCACTCCCAAAATATTAGTGGATTAAGTTGATCCAGTAAGCGCAATGCTAAAAGTGAATGATAGCGCTTAATTAAATAACGCTTTGCAACTTTGTCCCAGATGGGGTTAGCGACATCAAAGTAGGTAACGCGGTTGGGGGTTTTGGGGGGTGATTCGTACTTAACTGGCTTGCCTTTTTCCCAATCAATGCGGGGGAAGTTCGGCTTAATCCGCCCCACTCCATTGGTTGCCAGTTTTTAAAGGGGTCAAGTGACTGAATCCACGTCCCACCTAGTAATAGGTGCTGATACATTTTTATGTATCCATCTGTTACCCGACCCGCATTTTTACGTGGGATTTTATCAGATATGAACAGGAAATCATAAACTGATTCTCCCTCTACATGGAAAAAGTTGCGCTTAATCAACGCCGGATGAATGGCGCTACCAGCTAACAACTCATGGTATTCCGCTGCCGTGAGATTGTTTGGATATTCAGTTGGAGAGGCATTCATCGGTTCTCCCCTCGGAATTCCTTAGAGAGAACTCTTTCAAGCTGCGAAACCCTTGCTCTAGCCTGGATATTCCGAAAATTTCCCTTCGTCACAGCACAAAAATGCCATGCGAAAGCTGCACTCGACCCCATACGCTCTAACACTGCGCTCTTGGGGCATTCTCTATTTATCACGATATTTTCCCCTGATTACTTTGTTTACAAGTTCAGAGGGGGTTACATCAGTTAACAGTCAACAATTGACAGTTATCAAGGACTGTAAATTCCAACTGATAACTGGTAACTAGTAACTGGTAATTGTTATTCGCGCTGCTACTGCTTTTTGCTATAAAATTCGCAATTTTTCTCCATCAAACTTAACTTTACAAAAACTTATGAATTTCGACAGCCAAAAAACACCGCAAGGAATGGACTTTCCAAGCGGCAGATCCTATAATGGATCTGGTAGCGCGGTAAAAACTCTCGGACAATTTAGTAGTCGCACCAGTGGCCAAACTTTAGCGACAACTTATTTTGTTCCTTCGAGATCAACCCCGCTCTGAAAAACGATGAATTTTACAAACAGACAAAGCGCCTACTCCCTAGTGGCGCTTTGTGCTTTAGATTTTTGAGTGGTTTCATATTTCCCTTCATTTCTCGTTTTAATTAGTTTGATCGATCATACAGAAGTTTTGGTCGTCCAGGATATGGCATTATCTCTCCCTGCGGTATTAAGTCCTCCATACGTATTAGTAACTGATTAGGGGATAATTTAATCTGTATACCCTCGTGTAGGATGTGATTTCCAACACACCTGCTGTAGATGTAGGCTCAAGCCTAGCATTTTCGCGCTTGCTGAGTACGTAACTCAATTATTACCTCACTTATGGTTCAACTTTAGGAGTAAGCTACTTAAAGTGCGGTATTGTCATTGGTGAATTGTATCTTTTTAATCTTATAGCCAGCATAGATTTTTAGGAATCACTTTATATTAATAAATGTAAAGCAAAGAGGGGTTGATCTGAGTAAAATGAAATACAGTATTGATTAAACGCAGAGTTACAGCTAATTATGCAGCTAGGCATGAACTTAGATAAACACTTAAGCATAGAGAAAGTGTTGGAGATTTTGGAAGAGCAAGTGTTTCAACACACTGGAAGGTGCTTCTTGGACTCTGAACGGGCTGTAATTGTAGGGACTTGGGATGGGAAAGACTATAAAGAGATAGCGCGGGATTCGGGATACGATTTTCAATATTTGCGAACAGGAGTAGCTCCACAGTTATGGTCAATGCTTACGGAAGTTATTGGTGAGGGAGTGCAAGTAAAAAAAATATATTTAAAAAAGATTTTACTAAAAATAGCAAAAAAGCATTATCTTCATTTAGAAGCATCTAAAGTATCTAATGATTCTTTAGTAGGTAAGACTATAATTTATGGAGAATTGCCTAAACTAAATTTTTTTTACGGGCGAGAAGAAGATATAAGCTATTTAAAAAAACAAATTAATCTTTTTAAACGTCGATGTATAGCTTTAATTGGACTTGGAGGTATTGGAAAAAGTTTTTTGGCGGCCAAGTTGGTTGAGGAATTACTTTTAGAAAACTCTAATGCATATAATTTTATATTTTGGATAACAATAAATCATTGTTTATCAATTGATGATTTAATTACTGAAATACTTAATGTTTTAAATTTAGAAGCTTATAATGAATCGATTGAAACAAAAATTTATTTGATATTAAAACAACTAAATTCAAACCACTGCTTGTTAGTGCTAGATGGATTTGAGAGTTTAGCACAAGTAGACAACTACGAAATAAAACTTAAGTATAAAAGACTGTTTATTAAACTTACGCAAGAACAGCATCAAAGCTATATCATTGTAACTAGCCAAATACCATTAGAAGAAATTGCTCATAGTACTACAAGCCTACCTATTGTATCTCTCCGGGTAGAAGGCTTAGAAGAAAGTGCAGCACTTGAGATGCTACATGAAAAAGGCTTAGGGGGTGACGAATGTAAACGATTAATCGATATTTATCGCGGTAATCCATCAGAATTAGAATCTGTTGCTGATCGAATTCATCGTTTTTTTGGGGGAAGTGTAAGAAGATTTTTAGAGTATAGGACTACTGCGATGGGACACCAATTTCAATTAATGTTACATCAGCAATTTGGGCAACCTGGTCTTTTAACTGATCTTCAAAGACAGGTAATGATTTATTTGGCAGAGCATATATCAGAAAATTCAATCCCCATTTCATTTTCTAAACTTATTGAAGGTTTAAAAGAGAAATTAGACATAGAAATATCTGTTTCTGAATTAATTGTGGCGACAGAAATTTTGGAGCAACGCTCATTAATTGAAGTTTGTCAAAGAACGGCCAAACAAGAAGTAAGCTATAATTTAGAACCAGTTATTAAAAAATATATCTTAGTTGATCCATTCGGGCTTGTTTGGAAAAAAAGTGGAGTACAGACAACTAGTTACTTCCAGGAGTAAATGTGGTTTACTGCATAAATCACCTATGTAATCAGCGCCACAACCCAAACGATATTGAAAATTGTTTAGCTTGCGGGAATCCATTACTAATAAACAAGCGCATTCGTTTGTTACGTCCGTTATGCCCATTAAATAAAGATCCATACAGTTATACAGAAGTCTTTGAGGTTGAGGATTCTGGGACAACCTTGTATCCAAAATCTCAAGTAAGAGTCATGAAGGTATTGAAATGGAGCGAACCTAAGTTAATTGAGTTAATTCGGGAAGAGGCGCTGGCACTGCAAGTACTCAAGCATCCTGGAATTCCTGATTCCACTATAGATGATTATTTGATTGTCCCACTAAAGGATACTCTTTTGGAATTGCATTGCTTAGTAATGCAGATGATAGAAGGAGAGAATTTACGAGAATGGTTAAAAGCTTACGGACGAATTCCCCAGAGTGTTGCGTTTGATTGGTTTTCACAATTAATAAATATTCTTGATGTGGTACATCGCTCAGGTTTTTTTCATAGAGATATCAAGCCAGAAAATATAATTCATCAGCCTGACGGTAAACTAGTACTTATTGATTTCGGTGCGGCCCGACAGATTACTAGATCCTATTTAACAAAAATTAGTACCAGTGGAGGAACCAGCACAGGATTAGGTAGTGGGCATGAGATAACATCGATTGTTACGCCTTTTTTTACTTCGTCCGAGCAAATTAATGGCCAAGGTGTACCGCAATCAGATTTTTTTGCTCTAGGACGAACCTTTGTAAACTTAGTCACTGGTATACCACTGATGGATTTACCACAAAATCAGGACAACTCAAGATTAATATGGAGAGATAAGGCGCGGCATATTGACAAGCCATTTGCTGATCTTCTAGATTATCTAATGGCTCCGGCTCCAGGGCAACGTCCACAAAGCACTCAAATAATTTTAGAAAGACTTAAAAAACTTCCTATACAAAACAAATTTTATAGATTAACTAAGTCTAAAGTATTTATAACTAATGCATTTATATTAGGTGGCTTAACAATTTTATTTTTAGTTAAAACCTTGTTTTTACCTTGGGCAGTTAATTATTTAATATCTGAAGGAGAAAAGTTAGAAGCAGCGGATAATTCTCAATCTGCACAAAAATATTTTGATTTAGCATTGAAAATTAATTCTCAGAGTAATCGTTCTATTTCAAGTTTTTATTTTGATAAAGCGGCTCGGAACATCAATAATCAAAATCTAGCTAAAAAATACTATGAATTATCAATTAAATATAATGATCGAGATGCAGACGCTCTTAATAATTTAGCTTTAATTTGTCAGCAACTTAATGAAGTAAAATGTGTAAAGGATAATTATGAAAAAGTCTTGAAGCTAATGCCTGGTGACTCTGAAGTACATTATGGACTAGGAAGTTTTTATGACGATCAAGGTAAATATGATTTAGCAGAAAAAGAATATTTAATAGCTAAAAAGCTCAACACTCAATCGGCATATCCACTTAATAATTTAGCGCGATTAAAAAATCTAAAGGGAGATTATGAACAAGCTACTAAATTGGCACTTGAAGGATTGACTCTTACTGAAAACCCAGAAATACAAGCGGCGTTATATAAAAATTTAGGTTGGGCAAGCTTGATGCAAAAAAAGTTAGTTGAAGCGAGTAAATATTTAGAGAAAGCAACTCAGTTAGACTCGGAACGAATAGATGCTTTCTGTTTACTGGCTCAAGTATATGAAGCGCAAGGGAAGGATTCTAGAACTCCTGGGGAAGTCTGTCTATTAACAGTTAGTTCTACCGCTAGCTTGCCAGAGGTTCAGGAGTGGAGGCAAAAATTATTAGATCGTGTATTTAATAAATAATAAATGTAAATTGTTTGAGTGATAAATTATGTCGTCAGATTACAAACTCATGAGCCAACAAGAACATCAGATACAAAATTGGAATACCTTTTTCAAATATCATGTGCATGATTGGCATGGAATTGTAACTAGATATTCTCCTGAAGGTGAAATCATAGAATCATTTAAGTGTATTAGAACTTTTGAGGCTAGTAGTGATGGCAATGAATATGTTCAAAAAAACCATCACATTTATGAAGATGAAAAAAGTGAAACTATAACATTTGGAGTCAAAAAGAAACCTATTACAAAAGCTCTATATATAGAAAATAGTTTTTCTTGGTGTTCTGGAGAGAATGGAAATTTTACTAATTTTAGATTTGAAATTGGTTTTAGGCATCAAAATAGACGTGCAACTGCTGGTAGTGTTTACAAAAATAAGACCTTGGAACACATTTTTATTATCCATGAATACCTAGATAGTTATTCTCCAGAAAAGTCTTTTCTCCCAAAGTTTGATAAAAACAATAATAGCTGGGAGAATTGGGTGGGACAGTTAAAAGGAATATCTTCTGATTTGAGAGTTTTTAATAAATCAGAAATCAAATGGGAGCCTTTAGAAAATATAAGTAATGAAAATAACATAATTTTGTACTCTCCAGAAGGGATTTCTATTACTAGTCCTTCTTCTTTAGAAGCTAAAGTTGATTTTCATTTAACTGTAGATTGGTTAGTAGAACCAACGTTAAGGCTACGAGGTAGTAGATACTATGAGAATTCTACTTTTAGTAAAGCAGAATTTATAGAGTTCAATCAATAAAAAAATAACAATCAAGGGGTTGATGTGTTTAAAAATTGGATGATTTCTTTACCCCAGAGTATATCTGTATTATGTTTGCTAGTCCCATGTCCATCGGTTTTTGCACAGATTGTTCGAGATTCTACATTGCCGATTAACTCTGTGGTGATGCCAAATGGTAATGTAAATGTTATTACTGGGGGAACCAGACAAGGCAGCAACCTATTTCATAGTTTCAAAGAATTTTCTATACCATCAGGAAGTGAAGTTTATTTTAACAATGCTTCAAGTATTCAGAATATAATTAGTCGAATAACGGGTGGTTCAGTTTCTAATATTGATGGTCTGATCCGAGCCAATGGTACAGCTAACTTTATTTTACTTAACCCAAATGGAGTTTTCTTAGGTCAAAATGCACGCTTAGATATTAGAGGATCAGTCTTGTTGACCACGGCGGATAGTGTTAAATTTGCTGATGGCATTTTTGGCGCTAAAGATCCTCAAAAAGAAACGCTATTAACAGTAAATGTTCCACTTGGATTGGTAGTTAAAAATCCAGGTGCTATTCAATTGCAAGGGACAGGAGCGCAAATAGGTAATACAGATAAATTTTTCTTACCCACTACTATTGACAACAATGCCTCTGTTGTTACCGCAGGGACAGGAAAAACCATAGCTTTCATTGGAGGCAATATCGACTTAAATGGCAGTACAATTAAAGCGAATGGAGGCTACGTTGAATTAGGTAGTGTCAAATCAGGAAATGTTGGAATTATTTCTCAACCCTATGGCTGGGACTTTAACTATCAAAGAGTTAAAGATTTTCAGAATATTAATCTGTTCAATCGTGCTTTAGTAGCTTCTAGTGGTACGACTAACACTTCTATCCATTTTCAAGGATACAATTTATCACTTGCTAATGGCTCAGTAATTTTGCTCCAAAATCTAGGAAGTAGTCCATCTGGAAATATTCTTGTAAATGCCTCTGGTGTTTTAGACTTCGCTGCAAATTTACCTAATGAAACGAATCCAAATATTTTGCGGACTGAAGCATTGGCGAATGGAAGAGGAGGAGATATCTTTATCTTTGCCAAAAATTTAAGGATAGAACAAGGAGGTGGAATCAATACTGGTTCATTCACTTCTGCTAGAGGGGGTGATGTAATTGTAAATGCATCTGATTCTGTAGAGCTACTAGGAGCTTCAGTGCCAAATCAAGTCTATCGTTCTGATATCTCTGCTAATACCTTTAGTTCTGGAAATGCAGGAAATATCGATTTGATAACTAACTCTTTGAATGCAAAAGGTGGAGCTTTAGTGCAGTCCACGACTCTAGGAACTGGAGATGCAGGAAATGTGACAGTACTAGCTAATTCTATAAACTTGTCAGGAGTAGATATATCTGCCCCAACTGTAATTGGTTCTACAACCTTCAAAGAAGGGAATGCAGGCACTGTGGCAATTAACACAGGAAGCCTGAAACTTCAAGAAGGAGCGCAAGTTAATACCTCCACAGTTGCTTCAGGAAATGCTGGAAGCGTTAATATCAATGCTTGGAACTTTGTAAATGTCGATGGTTACGATCCAAAGTCGGGGAAGAGTAGTAACATAAGTTCTTCAGCTTTTGCTGCATCTCCACGCACACAGCGACTGTTTGGCTCTCCCGCAGTACCAACTGGTGATTCCGGCGATGTCAAAATTAACACTGTAAATTTAAATGTTTCAAATCGTGGATTCATTAATGTTCGTAATGAAGGATTGGGTAATGCCGGAAAGCTTCAAATCAATACTCCTCTTATCAACCTAAGCGATCAAGGGGCAATAACAGCTGATACAGCTTTAGGACAAGGAGGCGATATTTCCCTAAATTCTCAAGACCTGAGATTGAACAACGCAACTATTACAGCTAGTGCGCGTGGTGATAAAAATGGCGGTAATATTTTTATTAATACAAAAACTTTACTCGCCTTAGATAACAGCAGCATTATTTCTGATGCTGTAAAAGGGAATGGGGGAAACATCAATATAAATGCAATGGGAGTCTTTATTTCACCCGACAGCCAAATTAGTTCCACTTCTCAGCTTGGTGTAAACGGAACAGTTACAATCATTACGCCAAACTTTGATTTTAGCCGCTCTATTATAACCTCCACTAAATTCAAAAATCCAGATTTATCATCAGGATGTCGGGTAGGAAATGGGGGAAACCAGCTAATTAATGTTGGGAGTGGGGGACTTCCTCCAGGCCCGAGCGATGCTTTCAATATTGTCCCCGATCCGCAAAATGTTTCTTCTAAGGAAACTGCTGCACCAATCATTCATACCAACAATAATTTTGTGGAAGCTCAAGGCTGGAGATTGAATGACAATAAAACTTTAAGCTTAGTTGTGCTGTCGGAAGCAGGCTCAGTAGTATCTCCTGGGCTGCAAAATTCCTCATTATGTGATTATCTCCAGACCTCTTCCTCGCGTTAACTAAAAATATCTTTGGGTATATGTGAGGTAGCACTGCACTACTTGTATACAATACATTTTCTAGCCTGTAGGAGCGCTCCTTCTGGTACGTCTGCTGCGATAACGTTGCTACCGCCAGGGCGAACATCATTAACGCAATCGGAACAAAGTCATCAACACTAGACTGCAACTCTCTCACATTTTTGAGTATATGTTCTTTGAATTAAAAGCCTTAAAGCTATGTTTCTATAATAGATATGTTTGATTTAAAAATCATCTGCTTCTGTTTGCTAAATATCAGCGTTTTTACAATTGCAAATAACGTATCTGTAGCATTATCACCCCATCAACAAAAACCTCTAGCAATAAAAAATGATTTCACAAAATATCCTTTAAAAATTAAATTAAAAAAAATTATTTTTAAAGGTAATACAGTATTTACGATAGAACAGCTAAAGGAAGCAGTAGCTTTATATGAAGGGAGAGAAATAACTTTTACTGACCTTTCACAAGCCCGTGATACAATTACAAAATTATATAATGACAATGGGTATATCAACTCTAGTGCTATCATACCTATTTCCGAAAATCAATTTCTTAATTTAAATGAAGGAGCAACAATCACGATACAGATAGTTGAAGGGCAAGTAGAGAAGATTAATATCAGTGGCAGTACACATATTCGTGATTATGTATTTGTGCGTCTAGATGCTTCTACCTCTCCAGTTTTTAATGTCAATCGATTGGCTAAGTATTTACGTTTCTTGCAGAATGATCCTTTGATAAAAAATATATCTGCTCAGATCAATCCTGGAAGTGATAGTAACAAAGCTGTTCTCGACGTAAAAGTTGAAGAAAAACAACCATTTAGAACAGAAGTTGGGCTAAACAATGAACGTTCTCCTTCTGTTGGTTCTTTTCAAAGACAAGTTCAAATTAGTGATGCTAATCTTTTAGGTATAGGAGATAAATTTAGTGTTGGGTATCGCAATACTGATGGTAGCAATGTTATAGAGACTAGCTATGCTTTACCCGTCAATATAAATGATGGAGTAGTACAATTTTCTTTTAGAAAATTTAACAGTAGTATAATTGAATCTCCGTTTAGTATACTAGATATTTTTGCTAATTCTCAATCTTATGAAATTTCGTTTAAACAGCCAGTTATTAAAGAAATCAACTCGGAAAGTACGAAAGAATTAACAATAGGAGTGTTAGGAACTTATAATGAAAGTAAAACATTTTTGTTGAACCAGCCGTTTCGTTTATCTGTAGGTGCAGATGGGAAGGACGTACAAAGATAACAGCTATAAGATTTTTTCAAGAATGGCTACAGAGAGCTACTCAAGAAGTCCTTTTTGTCCGCTCACAGTTCAGCTTGGGGTTTGGATTTTTAGGTTCAACTATTAACTCTTCTGAACCAGACAGTCGTTTTCTCTCTTGGCGTGGACAGGCTTATTGGCTTCGCAAGATAAGCAAAAGAACTAACTTGATAGTTCGGGCAGATTTACAATTAGCGGATAGACCTCTTGTCCCATTAGAGCAATTTGGAATAGGAGGGGCTTTAAGCGTTAGAGGATATCGACAAGATTCGATTGTTGCTGATAACGGATTTTTTTCTACCATTGAGTTTCCAACAACTATATCTGCAATGAATGCAGGAGAAATTCAGTTAATTCCCTTTGTCGATTTTGGTACAGTATGGAAGAATGGGGGGAATAATAATTTAGGAAATCAGCTAACTAATGCATCAACACTTGCTTCTGTGGGAATGGGTTTGAGTTACCGTATTCAAGATGATTTTTCTGCAAGATTTGATTTCGCACTACCTATTGTAAACTTTCAAAACAGTGATAGTTCTAATACATGGCAAGAAAAAGGGTTGTATTTCTCAATTCGTTATGGTTTTTGAAATGGATAATTTTAGCAAGCTTAATTTTTTTCTTGACCATATCAATAAAAGTTAAAGCTGAAATTCCTATTTATCAAGCACAAGACTTGACTCAGAAAGGGTATATACTTTTACATCAAGGACAACCGAAAGCAGCATTACAAGCTTGGGAAGAAGCTGAAAAACGTTATAATTCCCAGGGGAACAAAGAAGGAGTATTTGAAAGCTTAAGTAATCAAAGTTTAGCATTTCAAGCTTTAGGATTACCTCGTCGTGCCTGCTTGGTATTGACCAAGGCTTTGAATATAGAAGAATTAATATGTAGCTCTACACAAACAGGAACTCAATATTTAGAACATTTACAAGATATTCTTCAAAAAAAGCTTAACAAACCTATAACTATTACTACAATAATAAATCTGGGGGATACCCTTAGATCCTTGAATAATTTAGAAGAATCTCAAGTAGTATTGCAAAGCGCTCTTTTCTTCGGTCAACCGAGTGACCATCTCTTAATGAGTTTAGGCAATACTCAACTTAGTTTTTATAAACGAACAAGAAATCGACTTAAAAATACCTCTAAAAATGCTGTAAAAGAAGAAATATTAGAAAGTATTAAATCTCAAGCAAAGTCGGCATTAGATGTTTATAAAAAGCTAGAATTTAGTTCTTCAATGAAGATAGTTTTAAAAAGTAAACTTAATCGCCTAAAACTATTAATAGAAGTGCGGCAGATTACAAAAGAGTTTCAGATGGACAATGAAGATATTTTAAATCTTATTCGCCAATTAATTAATTCTAATTTTGATATTTTTTCTGATAGTGATATTGATAGTGTATATACTAGATTAAACTTTATTGATTCTTTAATTAATTTAATTCAAAAAAATATTGAGATAACATTGGATAATCGAAAGCTTTTAGATATATCTCTTAAATATTCTCAAGAATCCTTGCAACTAGCAGAACGTTTATATAATAGTAGAGCAATATCTTATGCTTACGGATATTTAGGAAAAGTTTATAGTATTTTGGGATTAAACGTTGAATCAATAAGTAGTTTCAAAAAAGCGATCGCTGTTTCTCAATCAGATAAACAATGGGATATTGCATATCAATGGCAACATTCTTTAGGAGGAAAATATCGAGATAATGGAAGTTTTAATGAAGCTAAAGAAGAATATGATGCTGCTATCAATAATATTAATAAAATCCGCCAGAATTTGTTATCTTATGCTGAAGGGCAATATGATTTTTTAGAAAAAGTTGAGCCAGTGTACATAGATTATGTAAATATGTTATCAGAAAATCCGAATTTCTCAAAAGAAACAGTAATCGAAGTTTATAAACAATTACAAACTGTGCAATTAGAGAATCTTGTTCAATGTCATAAAAATGAAACCTTAAATACAAATAAATCTAATTTTGAATTTCCTGTTATCTATTTGATTAATTTAGGTGAACGAGTAGATGTGTTTTTAAAATTTCAGGGAAAATTACACCATCATTCTCCAAATTATAAAGAAGTCAAGTCTTATTTAAATTCCTTAATAAAAAATATTCAAGATGAAAATTATTCCAGTCTTAGTGAAAGCAGAACAATACTTTACTCACAAGCAATTTACAAGCTAGTGATTGCCCCTATAGAACAATATTTACCTAGTAATGGAACTTTAGCATTTGTTTTAGGAGACGAGTTTCAAAATGTGCCTATGTCATTATTATATGATGGCAAAAACTATTTAAGAAACCGTTATAGTATGACAGTTTTATGGGGACTAGATATACCAATACCTCGTCCATTAAATTTAAATCAAATGAACGCTTTATTAGCTGGGATGTCTAAAGAAGGTCCTAGTTTTAAAAACCGTTATGCTCCTAAAAGATTAAGTCCTTTACCTGATGTTGAAAGAGAAATATTAAGTATAAAAAAGTATTTAAATAAGTCTTTAGTGTTGCTTAATGAAGAATTTACTAGTAGGAAATTACAACAGGCAATCAACAATGGTTATTCAATAGTTCACATTTCGACTCATGGGCAATTTAGCTCAGAGCTGAAAAAAACTATGATTCTGACTTGGGATGAGCCATTAAACATAGACGAGATGAGCAACTTGCTTCAAAATCGAAAAGACAATAGCATAGACCTCTTAGTACTAAGTGCTTGTGAAGCAGCTAAAGGGGATCGACGTTCAGTGCTGGGGATTGCTGGAGTTGCTTTCCAAGCTCATACCCGAAGTACTTTAGCCTCTTTATGGCTGGTTGATGCCAAATCTACAGCGATTTTGATGGCAGATTTCTACAGTAATTTAAAAGATGGGAAATCTAAAGCTGAAGCCTTAAGATTGGCACAAATTCATCTTTCATCGCAGCCGGAATATTCACATCCTTATTACTGGTCGCCTTTTATTTTAGTTGGTAGTGGGGTATAAATTGTTGTAATTATGGTTTTAATTGACGTAAATTACTCTTCTGTACTATCAGAGAACCGTTAGATAAAGAAAGTGCTATTTTGTAATTCTTTTCAGCTAAATCTCTATTTCCAGCTTGCAAATATAAATCTCCTAATTGCCTGTAAACTGTAGAATCTTTAGAATTATCTTTTGCCCTTTTTTCTAGAACCTCAACAGCTTCTGTTAATAAATTTTGTGAAACAAATGTATCACTCAAATCTAATGCTAATTCATCAGCAGGTAGATTTAAAATTGTTTTGAATTTACTGATTTCATCCTCAAGGTTTTGAACTTCCCCTTGTGTCAATCTATTTAAGATTTTAGTTGAACTAGGCAAGTCTTTATCTTCTGTTGCTATATTTGCTAAAACTGTTAGTTCATAAGCATTACCAAATTGTAGTTCAGGCTGGTCTTTTGGATAGGGAATTCTAGTTTGATTAGTGTTTACTTTCCATTCAACCCTTTCCCCACTGAGCCTTACTATATATGAAGTAGCACCTTTAACTGGATGCCAAGCTATATCGGGACGGGATTGTAATATCAAGCTACTGTAAGGAGCGATAATTGTCGGAGAATCACTATCTGATATTCCACCTTTCGGCTTAGGACATAATCTTCTATGGTTAGTATCGCAAGCTGACATAGCCCGTGGTTTTCCACATAGTTCAGATACTGTTCCCCCAAATAAATTTAAAGTTTTCCCCAGACTATAACAAAAGAATTTAACAAAACCCCCATTTAAAATTTCTATTTTATCTTGCTCACAAAGTAAACTTCCTGCTCTAAAATTAAAGTCACCATTAGTTTCCAATCTCCCTACTGGTTTGCAAGCTATTTGATATCTTCTAGTTATTTCTTCTGGTCGTGGGGTGCTTGCTAACATCGGTATATCTTTTGCAATTAAGCTTAAACAGAATAACACCAAAAGTTTTTTATTTTTCACCATGCTGATTCTCAACAACAAGAGAAGGGCTATTTATTTTACTGATGATTTATAGCGAACAGCAGTAATTATACCAGCCTATTAGGATTTTAATACCAGCAAATAAAAAAAATAGAAGGGCTGCAACCTTGGGTAGGGCTTTTCGGAAGGCTTAGTGTTCAAAGATACTTCCGAATTACAACAATATACAGAAAAATTCTGTGAAACAGAAATGACAATAAAGTAAGCATGAAAAGTGATTGAGTAGTTGTCGAAGCTAACAATTGTATGGTTAAGATTGTACTATCTTATATAACTGATAACACGAAGCCAAGATATTATTCATCATCATCTTCATCCTCATAATCGAAATCATCATCACCATGTTCTTCATACCACTTTCTTTCTTCCTCCAAAGCGATTTCTCTTGAGATCCTTTTTCTTTCTAAAATTTCCATTTCAAGCTTTTCTATTTCTTGCTTTTCTCTTTCTATTCTTTCTGTTTCTATCCGTTCTCTCTCTCTGGTTTCTCTTGCTACCCTGTATCTCTCAAGCTGAATTAATCGCTGTTCTACTCGCTCACAGTAAAAATCCAAGGCTTTACCAGTGGCTGCTCCGATAATCGCACCACCAGCTAAAAAGACGAGGACAGTTTTCCAGCCTTGAATGGGATTACCGCTCCACTCCAAACTACCCTCATTGAGCCATACCAGTAGGAAGTAGACGAGAATTCCAATAACTGTATTGATCGGTGCAAAAACTCTTGGTGTCATCTCGGTTTGACGAAGTATCAGCCATTGCGCCAGACTGAGAATCACACCAAATATTACCGCAGCGATCGCACAAAGAATAACATTACCTGGAAAAGTGAATGGATCTACTGCAAATTTAATGATTAGGGTGATAATAATCGGGGCAGAGAGCAAAAAGCTCAGGAGTAGGCTAGCGCTAATCGCAAGAAACCAGTAGCGACCGAGATAACCCAGGCGAAATTCTAACAACGACTCTTGTACTCCAAACAAAGTCATCCAAAATGCAATACCTGCCGTCAAATAATCAAGCATTAGCCGTTGTTTTACCCATGTGTTGAAGAGGGTATTTTCTAGAATAAGCTGAAATTGAATTCAGTTGGCACAAGTCAGAAGTCAGAATTGAATTCAGGCTCCTGACTTCTGAAGTCTTTCTTGTTAACTGTGGTATTGGACTGATTTTCGTCAAAGTATTCTTTCATCGGTGCAAAATATAAAAAGCAATGAAAAACCCCAACCTGTTTAAAGGATGGGGGCATAAATAAAAACTCTATATTTCCATGATGACACAACTCAATATTTGTTCGACTGCTGTCAGCCTGGAGGTGGGGCAATGAACAAACCACCATCCAGACGCAAGAAAATTACCCCTGCGACATCTGAGGAACCAAAGCCAGCAACCGACTCTGCTCCCGAAAATACTTCTTTGCACGAAAATCCAGGGGGAGCAACTATCACGGTGACGGCTGTTGAAGTAAGAGAGTTGACTGACCAAGAACAAAGCTTACGCTTGCAATTGGAAAGTCAGGTAGAAAGGGCATTTTTGTCAGCAGGTCAGGCGTTGATGGAATTGCGGGACAGACGGCTGTACCGTTCCACGCACCAGACTTTTGAGGAGTATTGCCGCTATCGCTTCAATTATAGTCGTGATGCGGCTTACTTAAAGATTTCAGCGACTGTGGTTTATGAGAATCTTCAAAAGTTTTTGCCGACCAATGGTCGGCAAATTCCAATGCCGACCAACGAACGACAATTGCGCTTTTTGGCGAAAGCTGAGTTGGAACCATTTGTGCAAGCGGATGTCTGGCAGCAGGCAGTAGAGCAAGCTGGTAATAAGATTCCATCTGGTCGCATAGTGAAAGACGTAGTGGATAGGATACGCGAAAGGACGAAAGTACCCAATCCTTACCACATCGGGGAAATATGCATTCTTCTGCCCAAAGATGACCCGGAACTGAGAGGTAAAGGCGGTTATTGGGGCGTGGTAAGTCACGTTGGGGAATATAGCTGTACACTCCAGGCTTGGGACGGCGACTACACCGTAAAAATCGAACACCTGAAGTTACTGGAATTGCTTGATGAAGATTGCCAATTCATGCAGCAGTTATGTGTGAGATTACGGCAGTTGCATCAAGTGGCGACCCGTGACGAGGCTGTGGATTGGCTGTTGCAGTGGTTGGGGAAACAAGCTAAACCTTATTTATCTTCGTTGCAAGCAAAATTGCTGGCGTTTGTTGAAAGAGAATACAACCTGGTTTGGAAGCAGCAGAAGAATTAAAAGGTTGCTAATTATCTTCTTGGATTTCTATAAGCATCCACGCTCTCAAAAAAGGAAAAGGGAAAAGGGGAAAGGGATGATGATTGTCGCGCCACAAAAGGGGCGAGGTTTTTACCTGACTCATAAAATTTGGATTATTTCGTGCCACAAGAGGGGCGAGGTTTTTACCTTTCCCCCAACCCTAGTCCCCCTTCCCCTTCTTAATAAATTGCTTTACGGCTTATTATATTTATCATGTTTAGTTACAATCTCTCATGGAGGGGCAGCGCCGAAAAGGGCGCGTGCCTTGCCTGACCAATTTATTTTACCTTAACCCCTAATCTGCAATAGTTATTGGGGCAAGACATCTGATGTGTAAGTTACAGTTGAATTGAAGAGCGTGATTGCTTGACGGATTATGTGGGGATCGTTTACTTGACGGAGCGAGCAATCGGCTTGCTCAAACTTGTATCGAGTTTGAGATGATGCATCTGGATCTGGAGCTGCATAAACCACATGTCGTACACCTGCCTGAATCAAGTTAGTTGTACAGTCCCCCATATATTCGCCCTGTCCTCCGGGAGTGCGTTTTCCACATGGCTCTACTGTTGTATATATGATGTCGTCCGGAAGAATTGAGATAGCAGAGAGTTCGAGCTGGCGCAGAAGTACATATTCGGCATGTTTGCCGTCGTTACAACTGATTCCTTCAACCACAATGTTTCCTTGTCGTACTAAGCACGAACTCACGACTCCACCAGTATCGTCGGATTGATCCGCAATGGTGAATAAATGTTCAAATATCTCTTGCTCTGTCATCATCACCAAAAGTTGCCAAGAACCACATTATGCTTTCAGCGGCAGATATCACAGGACTCTCCTAATATAGCGAATGAATTGTCATTGATCGAAGGAAGAAGAACTTTTCACCCAGACATTATAGTTGTGATAAAAATCACCACGCTGTTCTAATGTAAACCCACCCAGCAACAGTCCCAACCATACTTCTACCATCGGCATTTGCAACACACGTTGCAGTTTAACTAAAGAAATCTCATCTTTGACATTTATCAGATGGTTAGCGATCGCACTCTGCCATTTTTCCACATCTTCATCTGATGCCAAATTGCGAACATCTTCTAAAGTTGTTACCTCATCAAGCATTGCCAAAACATTCGCTTTCTCAACAAGTGCTGCTACAGAATCACCCAACTCAGTAGGAGATGAAAATTGGTGTGGGCCGTGTGGTTTAAAGGTTTGTGGTGTTTCCGGTTCAATCAAATCATCTAAATCTAGGTGCATTGTTGTCCGCACTAGACCAGCAAAGAGATCGGTGCTAACAATTGGCCCCTTTGGGTTATTGAGATCGCGGGTATCTTGCAACAGCACTTCGGCACGAGACTTAAGAATATCCGCAATTTGACTGAAGGCAAGCGCTGCGGTTAATAACTGTGCCTCCAAGGGTAATTTTTCAAGCTCCGCATCCAAACAATCCCACATAGCATCAAGGGAAGAAGTTGGTGGAGATTCAGACAACTCATCTAATACATCCCAGATGGTCATATCAAATTCAAAATTCAAAATTCAAAATTCAAAATTATTTGGACTCATTTTGTTTAGTTTTCACTACTATAGCTGCAATAATTTTGATAATTTCTTCATTCTCTGTAACAAGAGGCAACAATTTATGTTCTTCAACAATAACAGTAGTAATTAATATTCTCAACCAATATTTTGTTTCTTTAGCCTCTTTTAAAGCAATTTGTAATTTACTTAGAAAATCAGCTTTACTTTGCGCTGATTGAGATTCTGCTACATTAGCACCAATAGATGTTCCAGACCTTATTAATTGTTTGTATAGAACCCTGCCTACTCCAGGTTTTTCATCTAAAATTTTACAGAGATTAACAATTCTTACTGCAAAGTTAAATGTTCTATCTGTAATATGTTGATGCTGATTCATTATTATAAAAATTACCTTTATAATAATTATCCTATCCTCTTTAGTACGTAATTACTAATAATTTTGAATTTTGAATTTT